>CALFOY010000001.1 GCA_937919265.1 uncultured Capnocytophaga sp.
TACGAGATCTAGTACGGTCTCGTGGGCTCGGAGATGTGTATAAGAGACAGTTTATTTTCTTTTTAGGGATATTTTTATTTTCTTGTGGAGACTCTAAAGAAAAAGAGATTTCAAACATTCCGATAGAAATAAAAATAGAACGTTTTGATAAAATATTTTTCGAAACTCCTGACACTGAATTCAGTAGCTTAAAAAATAAATTTCCTTATTTATTCCCTGAAAACACACCAGATTCTGTTTGGATACAAAAACAAAAAGATACTCTTCAACAAGAATTATTTAGAGAAGTTAGTAAAACTTTTCCAAATTTCACAGAAGAAGAGAAACAGATAAAATCTATCTTCCAACATATAAAGTATTATTTTCCTGCATTTAAGCCTCCAAAAATAATCACCTTAACAACTGATGTTGATTATCTTGATAGTCGAGTAATTTATGCAGATAGCTTGCTTTTCATAGGTTTGGATAATTATTTAGGTAAAGAACATTATTTTTATGGAGGAATACAAGATTATATTCGGCAAGAATTTGAAAAAAAATATATTCCAGTTGATGTTTCTTTAACTATTTCTGAAGTAATTATTCCTAAAACTAAAAATTCAACTTTCTTAGAATCAATGATTTATGAAGGTAAATTATTATATATGGCAGAAAAATTCTTCCCTGAATGTACTGAGAAAGATTTACTAAAATATTCTGATGAAAAATACCAATGGGCAGTAGAAAACGAAGCTGAAATATGGAGATATTTCATTGAAAATCAATTACTTTATAGCACTGACAAAAAAGTTCTTAATCGTTTTATCGAAATGGCTCCTTTTTCTAAATTTTATATGGAAATAGATAATGAATCTCCCGGAGGAATAGGACGTTTTATAGGATTACAAATTGTTAAACAATTTATGAATAAACATCCTGATTTACAAAAAATGGGAGTTCTAAAAACTGATGAAATATTTAAAAACGCTAATTATAAACCAAAAAAATAACAAATAATGAATCATACTTCTGATATTTTACTACGCGTAGAATTAGACGAAAACCGCATACCTGAACGCTTACATTGGGAAGCCGAAGATGGCGGAATTATCAACCAAGAAGCCAAAGCTATGCTACTTTCTGTTTGGGACCATAAAACTAAAGAAACTCTTAGAATTGACCTATGGACAAAAGATATGCCTATGGACGAAATGAAACTTTTTTTCCATCAAACATTCCTTACTATGGCAGATACTTTTTATAAAGCTACACACGATGAAAAAATGAGAGATACTATTAATGATTTTTGTGATTATTTTGCAGAAAAAATGGATTTGATAAAGAAATAAATAAAAAAACCACAAGTGAATTACTTGTGGTTTTTGTTTTAAATAAAGTTTTATTTGATTTGTATTAAATATGGTATTTGAGCTTGAATACTATAAGGTTTTATTTTACTTTGTTCTTTTATTTTTTGTAAAAAATTATAGTTTTCTTCACCTATTTCATCTTTTATAATAGAGTGAATTTCATCTTTTGCAAAAACTCCAAATTTATTTCTTAACAATTGTTTAAATTCTAGTTTTATTTCAGGATAAGAAATAATATTGTATTCTTTTAGTTTTAATTCCTTTGAGGCATAAGTTATTACATCATCAAGAGAACCTATTTCATCAACTAATCCTATTTTTAAAGCATCTTTTCCCGTCCAAACTCTACCTTGTGCTACTTCATTAACTTGTTCCCAAGTCATATTTCTTCCATCAGCTACACGTTGCACAAATTTTTTATAGAACTGTTCAACACTTTCATTCAATATTTTTCTAGTATTTTCTGGTATTTCTTCTGCATAACTATAAAAGAAAGAATTAGCGTGTGTGGCTACTTGTTCATCATTGATTCCTAATTTATCAACAAAACCTTTAAAATTTGGAATAGTAGCAAAAACACCTATTGAACCTGTTATGGTTGAGTTTTGAGCAAAAACACGATTAGCATTACAAGAAATATAATATCCGCCAGAAGCTGCGTAGTCTCCCATTGAAACAAAAATAGGTTTAATTTTTTTAGCAAGCTCTATCTCTCTGTGTATCAACTCAGAAGCTAGTCCACTTCCTCCAGGTGAATTAACATATAAAATAATAGCTTTTATATTTTGGTCATCACGGGCTTGACGAATGGCTTCTATTGTGGTTTCATTCCCTATTGTATTACGAGTAGATTTTCCATCATTAATTACACCTAAAGCATAAATAATAGCTATATTATCTTTGGTTTCTTTTTTCTTACTTTTAGGGATAGTTGTAAGATAATCTTCTATGGAAATAAAATGTAAATCTTTGATTTTATTCGTTTTAGTAGCCAATAAAAGTGACTTTTCAAATTCATCTTGATAACAAATTTTATCCACCAATTTGTGCTCTAAAGCAAGCTCTGACGTACGCCCTAAAACGCTATCTGTTATTTGTTCAAAAGTTTTTTCTGGTATATTACGGCTTTGTCTAACAATAGAAGCATAACTTTCCCATATAGAACGCAAAAGCGCTGTATTTTGCTCTCTATTTTCCTGACTCATTTGGTTTGTTAAATAAGGTTCTACTGCACTTTTATATTTTCCATAACGAAAAACTTCAAACTTAATTCCTGTTTTATCTTCAAAATCTTTCCAATATAAAGTTCTGGTACTCAATCCTAAAATATCTACACTACCAAGAGTTCCTAAAAAAATAGAATCTGAAACACTATGCAAAAAATATTCATATTGTCCAAAACTTTCTCGAAAAGAATAAACAAATTTGCCAGAGGTTTTAAAGTCTTGAACTGCTCTTCGAATAGCTTCTAATTGAGAAGAGCCATTTACTCCCTCAATACTTTTTATTGTAATTCCTTTAATTTTATCATCTTTTTTAGCAGTTTTTATAGCCTCAACAATAGCGTTTATATTATTCTTTTCTCTTTCAGCATAATCAAAATCTTCAATAATTGTTTTTTGAGAAAAATCAGCAATTGGATTTTCGAAATTTAATTCTAAAATACTGTTATCCTTTACACTTACCTTTCCTTTATCCGAACCAAATACAGCTCCTAAAATAAGTAAAAAGAAAAATAAAATTCCAATAGAAATAAAAAATCCAAGAATAGTAGCTGTCTCTTATACACATCTCCGAGCCC
>CALFOY010000002.1 GCA_937919265.1 uncultured Capnocytophaga sp.
AAACAAATAAAATAATTTTGCTGGTGCTTTTCTTGTAGCTCGTGCCTACCAAGAAAAGAGTTTGTATCTCATTGGCAAAATCGATAAATTGACAAATCAGAAAAATGAATAATATTACCCAGCAATTGGGCTAGCTGTACTAAAATACTTCCTGAAAGTATTATAATGTGGGTACTTATACTTCTATTGTGGTTAGGTACAAGAAGAAAAGAGAAAAATAAAACCTTTATACTATGATTTACATTGAACAATTTCAAACCCTTACTTCTATTCCTGAAAAACTCAACAGTGGGGATAAACTTATGACTCTTACCGATGAAGGACTCTCGGTAAAGAACACAAAAACAGGTAAAGAATACTTTATCAAAGGGGATGTGCTCCATTACGAAGAATCTCTAAATCACACCTACCTATGGTGTGCCTTATACAATGAGAATGAGACTTTTACTCTTATGGCTATTGATGAAAATGGCAAAACTATAGCCTCATTGGAGATGGAAGACCCTTTTGGTGCAGCGAGTTTATGGCTTACCCATCTGCCTAAAGAAAATGAAGTAACTATTTCCTTATTAGATGGTGCAGGTTGGTCAGAAAGTTACTATATTGCTTTAGAAGGTAATGAACTGAAAATCTATCAAAAACTGCCTGATAGCTACATATATATGTTTACTCTTGGCAATCGTTCCCTTCTTACTAACTTTGATGACAGACTGATGTTAGCTTCCTATCCCGATTTTGAGATACTAAAAGAAAAACTACTCTCTGATACTGACGGTGAAGGTATACTTAATATATGGCAAGTAGACGACCATTTTGGTATTTTCTCCAGTACACAAGGAATATGGTATGCCTTTAGTTTAGATACCCTTGAGATTATTAGTGAATGCGTGATAAAAGGTTATGAGCCTATTACTGAGGGAGAATACTATTACTCACACATTGCAGCTCTTATTCCAACACCTGATAAGTTCCTTTTCGAGCATTGGAGTTACCGAGATAAAGAAGAAGAAAGCCAATGGTTTGCTGTGGATAAAGCTTATTTATCTACCCTTATCCAAAAATACCTAAACTAATTGCTGGCGCAAGCCTGTGGCTCGTGACACCCTATGGCAACCTACACGAACACAATGTCGTATCGTATATGGCAACAAAAAGTAGTAACTTATAAGTCCTTGAACTGATGAATACCACAAAAAACAAACACCCTGAAAAAGACTTAAAAGACCAAGGGATATCCCCTGAAAAATTACTGAAAATAGCGCTGGTAGTGCTAATGATAGTACCACTTGGCTATTTTTTGTATATCACATTGGAGGAGTTTCCCCCTATTTTTAGTAGGGATACAGAGGAAATGATCCACTTCTTCTTCCCTATGATAGAGCTGATGGTGCTATTTGTACTATTTTTTACAATCAGACTCAAAAATCGTACCCTTTACAATCCGTATACAGAAGGAGAGTTACCTGCTGTCATTAGGATCAAAGGCGTAAACAATAAAGTTTTTCAGTGTGTGTCTTTTGTTTGTTATGTGTGCTTTAATGTGTGGATATTACGGCAGATTACCATGGGGAAACCTTTGTTAATTGCTATTTTAATAATTGGTATAGTTCTTTTCGCTTATAGTTTTATAAAGAATTACCCAAATACACTCTATACTTTAGAGATACGAAACGAGTCAATTTACTTTTTTTATAGGAGAACACTCAAGCAGACAATCCCTTTAAAAGGCATTCATCATATATATTTTTCTTTCGTCAACGAAGGAATAGCTACGAGGGTATACCCTCAAATAAAGGTGTACACCTCCAAGAAAGAGTGTGTTTTACATATGAAATTGAGTCGTGACAATTATTATTTACTAAAGACTTTCTTTTCTCAGAAGCATATCAAACTTATAGACGATTATATCCTTGAAAAATGACAAGTATCACTATACATAATCTCAGCAAGTCCTACGGCGATACTCACGCTGTGCAACACCTTTCCTTAGAAGTCAAAAAAGGCGAGCTCTTTGGGCTCATCGGTCCTGATGGGGCGGGCAAAACCACCGTCTTTCGTATGCTCACCACCCTCCTCCTGCCTGATGAGGGCACTGCAAGCATCGAGGGCTGGGATATCGTCAAAGATTATAAGGAAATCCGCAAGCACGTGGGCTATATGCCTGGGCGTTTCTCTCTGTACCAAGATCTCACTGTCGAGGAGAACCTCATCTTCTTCGCTACCGTTTTTGGTACGACTATTTCTGAGAATTACGACCTTATCAAGGATATTTACGAGCAAATAAAGCCGTTCAGCAACCGTCGCGCGGGCAAGCTCTCAGGGGGTATGAAGCAGAAGTTAGCTCTTTGTTGCGCTCTCATTCACAAGCCAAAAGTTCTTTTGTTAGACGAGCCCACCACAGGGGTAGATGTGGTTTCGCGCAAAGAGTTCTGGGAGATGCTGAAGAAACTGAAGGAGCAAGGCATCAGCATACTGGTTTCCACTCCTTATATGGACGAAGCCAGCCTATGCGACCGCATAGCCTTAATACAATCAGGCAAGGTGCTTTCCACCAGCACCCCCGAGCAAATCATCGCCCAGTACCCCACCGCTCTCTATGCTATCAAGGCTCCCGACCTATACGCACTGCTCCAGCACCTGCGCAAGCACCCCAACATTGATAGCTGTTACCCCTTTGGCGAGTACCTACACCTTACCCTCAAAGAAGACACCAATATAACCTTATTCCAGCAACAGCTGAAAACCACCTTTCCCCACCTCGATTGGCAGCCCATCACCCCCACCATCGAGGATAGTTTTATACGATTAATGGAGGGTGATGTAGGGGCGAATTGCCATTCGCCCTCACCTAATATCGACAATTGACAAATTGATAAATCGGCAAATTAACAAATGAACGCAATCCACTGTCATAACCTAACAAAGCAATTCGGCGATTTCAAAGCCGTGAACAACATTTCCCTAACCGTTGAAAAAGGCGAAATCTTCGGTTTCCTCGGTGCCAATGGCGCGGGGAAAACCACCGCTATACGCATCTTCTGCGGACTCTCCTACCCTACCTCGGGCGAGGCTACCGTGGCAGGCTTCGATGTCTATCGAGAGCAAGAGCAGATTAAAAAGCACATTGGCTATATGAGTCAGAAGTTTTCGCTCTACGACAACCTCACCGTGCAGGAAAACATCACCTTCTACGGAGGTGTCTATGGCTTGAGTCGCAAGGAAATCAAAACCCGCAGTACCCAGCTTATCACCAAGCTCGGTTTGGAGGATGAAGCCAACAAACTCGTAGGTTCGCTACCTCTGGGTTGGAAGCAGAAACTCGCCTTCTCGGTAGCTATCTTCCACCATCCCGAAATTGTCTTCCTCGATGAGCCTACTGGTGGTGTAGACCCGATAACGCGCCGACAGTTTTGGGATATGATATACGAAGCCTCCGCGCAGGGCATTACCGTATTCGTCACCACCCACTATATGGACGAAGCCGAGTACTGCCACCGCATCAGTATCATGGTAGACGGCAAAGTGGAAGCAATGGATACGCCCACCAACCTTAAAAACCAATTTCACACCGATTCAATGGACGAGGTATTCTACCAACTCGCCCGTAAAGCAAAACGTAATGAATAACCCCCGTAGGGGCGAATGGCAATTCGCCCACCTATTAATATGAAACAGCTCATCGCCTTTATACGCAAGGAATTCTATCACGTATTCCGCGACCGTCGCACGCTACTCATACTCTTTGGTATCCCCATAGCGCAGATTATCCTTTTCGGTCAAGCCCTCAGCAGCGAGGTCA
The DNA here is from genome assembly GCA_937919265.1 of uncultured Capnocytophaga sp. Classification (GTDB taxonomy): domain Bacteria; phylum Bacteroidota; class Bacteroidia; order Flavobacteriales; family Flavobacteriaceae; genus Capnocytophaga. The sequence continues at coordinate 3,800 of CALFOY010000002.1, forward strand.
AGAATATCGGTATCGCTGTATTAGATGAGGCAAATAATACCTATAGCCAAGAAATCACACACCGCTTGCAGGCAAGTCCGTATTTTAAGCTAAAAGACCCTCTGTACCATTACAATCAAGTAGAAGACCAATTCAAGCGTGGAGAGATAAAAGTTGCGCTCATCTTTCCTCCTGATTTCGGTAAAGACCTCTACACCCCTAGTGGTACCCCCCTACAACTCATCACCGATGGCAGCGACCCCAACACGGCTAAAACGGTGCAAAACTACTTCTCGGCTATGGTAGCCA
>CALFOY010000003.1 GCA_937919265.1 uncultured Capnocytophaga sp.
CGTGGGCTCGGAGATGTGTATAAGAGACAGCTGATAAATTACGCCTTAAATGATTTTATAATTTCATTCAAATCAACATAAATATCTCCCCAGCCCTCAATATCTTTCATTAGTGTGATATAATCTAAGTAACCTTTTAGAGCCTTTTCTAAGTCTTTACGTTTGATAGATGCTGATTTTGTTTTACGAAGTTCAGCATTAGATTCTGCTTGTTCTGAGAAAATACTTTCAAATCGGTTTTGTACTTCTTTAAGGGAATTAAAAGTTTCTTTTAGGTTCAGTTTTTCTAAACTACTTTTGTTCTCAGGAGTTTCAAGTATTTCTATAATTTTACTCATTTGAGCAGTAACAGAGGCATAACTGAGTCTGCTAATAGAATTGAAACTATTGAAAATGGTTGATAATTTCAAAGCTTCTTCATAGTGAGGCATTGTTTTTATTTTCGTGTATCCACTTAAAAAAGTTTTCATATTTGAATAAATTCGGCAACGTTCTTTGTGTATTGCTGAAACTTCGTCTCCTTTACCGCTATATGTTTTTTTGATATATACCAAGTCATATTCTTTATATACATCTTCCAAAACATTAAGTAAAGGCGTTTCCAATTTTAAGACATATTTTCCTTCTCGTGAAGATTTAATAATGCGCATAGCCAAAGTAGCTAAGTCTTTGGTAGTAATTTTCGATAATTGGATAGTCATTTCTTAAAAAGATTATAATTGTTAGTTTTTTCAGAGCAAAAATAAACATTATTTTTTAACTACAATTTTTTTTTGTAATTTTTAAAAGAAATGAATTGATTTAGTTAATAAAATTAATTAGTTAAGATAAAATATTTCTGATTTGTTAATTTTTTTATATATATAATGAGTTATCAATTTGTTTTATTCTATATCAGTGAAATAAAATCTCCGTAGGGTTACGTTTGTTTTATTTCTCTGAAATAAGATTTCCGTAGAGTTGCATTTATTCTATTTCGTTGAAATAAAATCTCCGTAGTATTAATGTTATTTCATTTCATTGAAATAAGACTTCCGTAGGGTTACATTAATTCTATTTCATTGAAATAAAATGTATGTATAAAAATCTTTATTCTATTTTATAGAAATAAAATTATAGTATTAATTTTGTATATATTTATAGATTGTTTTATAAAAGAAAAAAACTAAGATAAATTATATATAGCGTATATATGTATTATCTTAGTTCCTTTAATACTAATGAAATCTGTATTTATTTATTAGAAATTATTTTGAGTTTTCATTTAGTTTATGTGTCTTTTTCGTTCCTTCATATATGGAATAATTTAATAAACGACTTTCTAATTTTCCATTGAATAATTTTATTTTCCTAGATGGTCGAAGTCCAATATGTTTTATAGCTTCCATATTCGAGGTGATTAACCAAGCCTCTGTATTGGAATAGTTTTTCTTAAGAGTATCACCTATAGATTTGTAAAAAGATTCCATTTCGATATTCAAACGTTCTCCGTAAGGAGGGTTGAATGTCATATGTAGTTTGCTGTCATCTTCTTTTTTTGTAAAGAAGAAATTTTCATTAGAAATCTTAATAAATTCAGAAAGATTAGCATTCTTTACATTCTCTTTTGCTTTTGTAACGGCAGAGGGAGCTTTGTCGTACCCTGTTATGGAATAAGGGAAATTTTTTATTTTATTTACGCAACTATCGAAAATAGTTTCGAATAAATCTACATCGTAATCATTCCATTTTTCAAATGCAAATTCTTTTCTGTGAAGATTTGCAGGTATATTACAAGCAATCATTCCTGCCTCAATTAAAAATGTACCGCTACCACACATAGGGTCAAGAAAATTGCTTTGCCCTTGCCAGCCAGAAAGTAATAATATTCCTGCGGCAAGTACTTCATTGATAGGTGCAATGTTCGTAGCAGTACGATAACCTCTATGATGTAAAGAAGCTCCTGAGGAATCAAGAGAAATGATTACTTCATTATCTTTTGTTATGTGTATGTGTAATTGAATATCTGGGTGAAGTGTGTCAATATTCGGACGTTTTCCTTCAGTATTTCTGAACTTATCTACAATAGCGTCTTTTGCTTTTAGAGCCATATACTTGCTGTGTGAGAATGTTTCTGAAGCGAGAGTTACCTCAATGGCGAGGGTATTTTTTGCTGATAGAATTTCAGTCCAATCGTAGTTATATATCTTTTGATAGTAATCATTTTCATTTCGTACCCTGAAAGAATAAATAGGTTTAAGAATTTTTAAAGCTGTGCGAAGGCATATATTAGCCTTGTACATAAAGCCTTTATCTCCTTCGAAACTTACACTTCTTACACCTTTTTCTACTTTCATAGCGCCTAAGTTACGAAGTTCGTTTGCTAAAATATCTTCAAACCCGAAGAAGGTTTTAGCTATCATTTTATAATTTTTCATCTGTTGAGTGATTTTCTATTAAGTGATGTTTTTTTTGTATGTTGTTGTTTTTTTGTAATTTATATTTTTGTATTGTATTTTTATTTTTTTGTTTTATGCTTCATCAATAGGTTGAATTATTTTATTTTTTCAAATTGAAAATAAACTTTTTTGGTAAAAAATATATTTCAAGGAAATAAAATAAAATTCCTATACTCGATATGATATGTACTCTATATTTCTTTAATAAAAATAGGAGTAGGGTAGGAGTATAATGAATAACTAAAAAAATGTAAAATTATTATAAGCTAATGAAAAATAATGTTCTTCAATAGAAAAATAAAGTTGCAAAATTAGTTTTTTTATTAGTAAAAATCAATCTTTGAAAAAATATTTTTAAAAATAAAGGAAATAGATACTTCAAAATATAATAAATGCTTATATTTGCACGAATTTTAGAATATGAATGAGAATTTAAACCCTAATAAGAATCATCTTTCTGCACAGGAAATGGATATTGAAAAGGCATTACGACCTTTATCATTTGACGATTTCACGGGGCAAGAAGCAATTTTAGAAAATCTTAAAATATTTGTAAAAGCAGCCAATCTTCGAGGAGAAGCGCTTGACCATACATTATTTCACGGTCCGCCAGGTTTAGGAAAGACAACATTGGCGCATATTTTAGCAAATGAATTGGGTGTAGGTATAAAGATAACATCTGGTCCGGTATTGGATAAGCCAGGAGATTTGGCAGGTTTGCTTACTAATTTGGAAGAGCGAGATGTTCTTTTTATAGATGAAATACATAGGCTGAGCCCTATTGTAGAAGAATATTTGTATTCTGCAATGGAGGATTATAAAATAGATATAATGATAGAATCTGGACCCAATGCAAGAACTGTTCAGATAAATTTAAATCCTTTTACACTTGTAGGAGCTACCACACGCTCAGGATTATTGACCGCTCCAATGCGTGCGCGTTTCGGGATACAAAGTAGATTACAATATTACAGCACAGAACTTCTGGCAGATATAGTACAACGTAGTGCAGGCATTTTAGGAGTTCCTATTTCTATGGAAGCAGCCATTGAGCTAGCAGGAAGAAGTAGAGGAACACCTCGTATTGCAAATGCTTTACTAAGACGTGTGCGTGATTTTGCACAAATAAAAGGAAACGGAAAAATAGATATAGAAATTACTCGTTTTGGTTTAAAGGCTCTTAATGTAGATGCTCACGGGTTAGATGAAATGGATAATAAAATACTGCAAACCATTATAGATAAATTTAAAGGAGGTCCAGTGGGGATAACAACACTTGCCACAGCCGTTTCTGAAAGCGCCGAGACCATAGAAGAAGTATATGAGCCATTCCTTATTCAGCAAGGATTTATAATTCGTACCCCACGTGGGAGAGAAGTTACAGATTTGGCATACAAACATTTAGGAAAAGTAAGGTATAATAATGGGCAACCTACATTATTTTGATTTTTTGTTTCTATTTGACTATAAAATAAAAAAAGAGAAGAATATAACTTCTCTTTTTTTGTTATAAATCAAACACTGAATTTCTTTTTCTTCGTATTAAGTCTTTTATTTTTAGTAAAAAAGCAAACGCAAAATACAACCCAAACCCAGCTCCTAAAATAAAACTGATGTAGATAAAAAACAAACGAACGTATTTCACTCGTAGTCCTAAGCGTTCTGCCAATCGTGTGGCTACATTAAATCCGTTTTTTTCTAAAAATATTCTGGTTTTAGTAAATGAATTCATATTAAAAGTGATTATTTTTGAGTAAATTTACTCCTATTTTGCAATTCAGACATTCAAAATTAGAGCAATATTTTTTATATAATTGTAATAAAGCTTGGCTTTCAAGAGCGTTATTTGCTGTAATACCTATTTCTTTCCATTTTTCTAAAATGTTATTTTGTTCAGCATCAATATTTTGTAATTTTTCTTTAATTTCATTTTTTATATTTTTACCCAAAACTTTTGAATAAGCAAACTGAATAGGAATAATAGTATTTATCCAAATATTTTGAGAAAGAGATAAACTGATTTTTTTTGTAACAGCCTTAGATTCTTTCCCAAATGTATAATGTGTTCGCCAATATTCTGATGTAGTAACAGGAGATAATAACTCTAAAAGATTATTAAAGTTATTGATTTTTAAATATTTAGAAAATAATGTTTTTTGCTGAGAATATAAAATAGCTAATTGAGAAATACGAATAGTTGGGAAGTTTGCTGGTCTTAGTTTTGTAAATTGTACCGATGTAAAGCCTTCTTTCAGTTGATATTTATGAACTAAATATTGATATTCTTTTTGTAAAGATAAGTAGTATAAATCTGAATTATCATATTTTAATAATTGCAATTGCCCGAAAAACAAAGCTTCTAATCTTTCAGGAAAATGTAATTC
>CALFOY010000004.1 GCA_937919265.1 uncultured Capnocytophaga sp.
ACAGCTTTGATTTCAGGAGTTTTCACTCCGTAAGTAAAAATATAATATCCCATAATTGAGTGGATTTTTAAGAAAGGACAAAGATAGTATTTTTTATCTATTATTCAGTAATAATATTACATCCCCAGCCGTCATAGTAACCATTGAATTGGAGGGAGAGTTCAATCAGGTCAGATACGATTTCTTCAATGTGCTCGATGTGGTCTTCGCGAGAGAAATTGAGTACATAGCGGCTTTCGGGGTTGTTTTCTTCGTTGTAGTTGGCTGAAAGGATTTTAAAACCTGAGCTTTTCACCAGTTCGATAAAGGCTTTTTGTTCATTTTCTTCGCCGAAATATACCCAGTGGTCGATTTCACGGGGTTTTTCGAGGGTATCCCCCCCTTCTTTTAGTTGTTCAATCACCATTCGGTTGAGGATTTGGTGGATTTCTACACTATTGGGATAGAGTGTATGCAAATATTCTTGCCACTGAGGGTCTTCTGCTGAAAGACATTTAAACTCATAGGAAGGGAAGGCTTCCATTGCTTTATAGCAGGCTTTTATAACAGTTTCGGTGTCTTTGCTGTAGCTATAGACTTCGCGGTTGCCTCCTCCGGTGACAATAGCTACCTCAATAGCTCCTACACTCTCGATAGCATCGCAAAGAGCGTCCTCAATATTGGCAAGGATTTCGAACTCTTCTTGAGATGAAAAGCCATTATCGTAAGGGTGTTGCATTTTTACTATGGTACGCACTACCACAGGAAAATCTGCGATAGGAGCGATACTCTTCAGCGCTAAATTCAGCCGAATAGAGACGGGAGTCTCGCCGAAAGAAGTGCGGTAGAAGTCCCAGTTTTCGGGGATTTCGATAGGGGAATGGTTGTTGTTCATAGGCAATTGTTTTTAATAAAGGGCAAAGGTAGTGATTTTTATGGAGAGAAACAAAAAAGGCTGTCGCAAATTTTAGTTTGTGACAGCCTTTGTTATAGGTTTAATTCTTATGATCTAAGACTTTCCTCCCACGAGTACTGAGGTCATACTGATAGAGCCTCCTACGATTGAATCATTGAAAATCAGTACGTCATCATCTTCTTCTCGCAAAGCCATTACATAGAGCAAAGGCAAGTAATGATCGGGAGTGGGGACTGATAGTTTTGCGTTTTCTCCGAATTGCTCGAAATGTACTAACGCCTCTAAGTTATTATCGGTTATCGTTTCATTGATTTGATCACGAAAAGCAAAAGCCCAATCATAACCAGCGTCTAAATCATTGATATAACGAAAGTTCATCA
>CALFOY010000005.1 GCA_937919265.1 uncultured Capnocytophaga sp.
CCTTATCTCTACTGAGATTAGGTCGCTCGCTTAGGTCATACTCCCATTCGTGGAGAGGTACATTTCTGTCCCACAGAAAACGCTTGATGCGCTTGCTACTGAGGTTTATCTTTGCTGTGCTTACTCACATACTACCGCTGTGCCAGCTCGCAGGACTATCAACTGCATTATACTCCAAGGCAAAATGAACTTCAATTTTATAAATTTATATCCATCTTCCTATATTCATATTTTCAATAAAAAAGGATAATTGCCCTTGTGTTATTCTACCTTCATCATAGAAAGATTTCATAATATCTCCATATTTTTGTACATCATCAGCACATCCTATTTTACTTCCTAATAATTTTACAGCTTCTTTATAAACTGAATTTGAAGAAGTCTTATCAGCAAGTATTTCTATTATAATTTGCACAATTTTATCCATTAATTCTTCATATTTTTTCATACCTTCCTCTGCTTCTTCTCTTGTTTCATAAGATACTTCATCTAATATTGAGAAAGTACATTGTATTTTTTCTAACTGATCAAAATAATTATTCATATCAAGTATATTTTAATGATGTTTATTTACTATTGTATATGCCTCTTTAGGAATTTCACTATCAATTAGAACTTCTATATCTTTAGTAGCATAGTAATAAGCTTTACCTTTTAATCTTTTACCTGTTTGAGGGTCAATACCATTTGATATATCTATAACTTTTTCAGGATCAATCTTATCTGTGTCTATTGCTATAATAAGCGAATGATTATAAAATTCAGCTCTTTTTATATCTTTAGAAGTAGATATATATTGAGTATTTAAATTTCCATCGTCAACATGTTCTTGAATACTATAATTAGCATTAATATCTTTAGGTTGAATATTTGTGCCATTCTTTACAGCTTCTTTTTGTTTGGGATGGATACCACGATACACAATAACTAACCCCCAAACATCCACCTCAGTATTACAATCAAAGGTATACCCATAGAAATTAGGATTATTTCCTGCCAACCCAATCGGATCTTGGCTAATATAAGTACCTGAATCAGGTGAGTAAT
>CALFOY010000006.1 GCA_937919265.1 uncultured Capnocytophaga sp.
TCATTTTTTTTAAATATATGATAATTTTAATTTATAAAATCCAATATTTTTTCCATTTGCATACTTCTTGAGCCTTTTATAAGGAAAAAAGTGTCTTGATATTCTTTATTTGAAAAATATTTAATTACCGCAGAAATATTTAAAAATTTAACAAACTCTGTACTTGTTTTATTAAAATTTTCTCCTACTAAAAAAACTTTTTCCCTCTGAAACTGCAGAATATAATCAACTATAAACTGATGTTCTCTTTCACTTTCCAAACCTAATTCCTTCATATCTCCCAAAATAAGTATTTTTTTAGGAAAATCTAAAGAAATAAAATTATCAATTGCCGCCTTCATACTACTAGGATTAGCATTATAAGCATCTAAAATAATCTTAATATTAGACTGTTTTTCAATTATTTGAGAGCGATTATTACTCGGAATATAAGCCTCTATCCCTTGTTTTATAGTTTGTTCTGAAAGCTTAAAATAGCGTCCTACACAAATAGCAATTGCTATATTTTGAGCATTATATTTCCCTATTAAATGAGATGAAATTGTTGTTTCTCCAAACTTAAATTCTAAAAAAGGAGATGTTTTTTCTAACGAAATTTGGATATCTGCTGATGGATTTTTGGATAAAGAAAAAGAACATTTATCAGAATATTCTCTTAATTTATTTACCTGATTTTCATCATCTTGATTAAAAAATATTCTTTTTTTATTAGCAATTAAATATTGATATAATTCACTTTTAGCCTCAATAACCCCTTCAAGAGATAAAAATCCCTCCAAATGGGCTTTCCCAAAATTTGTAATATAACCAAAATCAGGCTGAGCAATTTTGCATAAAAACTCTATTTCCTTCGGGTGGCTGGCTCCCATTTCTACAATTGCTATTTCAGTTTCAGGCATTAAAGATAATAAAGTAAGTGGTACTCCTATATGGTTATTTAAGTTACCTTCTGTTTTTTGAGTACTAAAAGATTGATTTAAAACACTGAAAATAAGCTCTTTTGTAGTTGTCTTTCCATTACTTCCTGTAAGGGCAAAAATAAGAGTTCCCATTTTTTTTCTATGAAAAGTAGCTAACTCTTGCAAAGTAGCTAAAACATTTTCAACTAAAATAGTATTGGAAAGTTGATATTTAGGATTATCTATTACAATATATTTAGCTCCTTTTTCACTTGCTAACTGAGCAAATTCATTTCCATTAAAGTTATCACCACTTAAACAAAAGAAAAATTTTCCTTCCACTTCTTTACGAGTATCTGTGGCTACTCCTTTACATTCTTGAAATTTTTTATAAATATCTTCTATGTTCATAACGATTAGGATATATAAATATAAAAAAGACCCCAACAAAAGTTGAAGCCTTTTTCATCTATGAAAAATCTGTTTTTATCATTAAACTCCTCGTGCTGTTTTATTTTTCTTAGCTTTTGAACCTACACGGCTCATAGCACAACGGAAACCAATATAATCAGTTGCACTATATTGAGGTAAATATCTTCTTTGAGCAGGGTCTAACCAATAAGCTCTATCTCTCCAAGATCCTCCTTTATAAACACGAGCTTCATCATCAATAAGAGTGGTTCTATCATTAGACTTATCGTATTCTCTGATAATTCCACCTTCACCATTATTAATAATCTTTTGATTTGGAGAATCGTACATTGAACGAGATATATTAGCTCTTTCACTTGCACTTCTCACTGCTCCAGCTGACTCTCCATCAGCCTCTAAAGTCATTTTTTCATACTCTTTACTTGAAGCTCTATCCCCATCACGATAGTTTCTATTATCACTACGATTAAAGTTATAACGTAGATAAGTTTCTTTTTCATCTACAGGTACGGTAGCTAATTGTCCTGGTAAATTTCTTGCTATAATACGTCCATTACTCAAAGTATCATAAGTTATTGACTGAGCATCTACAACAACCAATTTTCCATCTTCTCCTATTTTATTTTTAGTATAAACGTTTCCTCGATAGTAGTTGAAATCACTCATATCATCATCAATGATAGGACGATATACATCGGCTACCCATTCAGCAACGTTCCCTGCCATTTCATACAAACCAAAATCATTAGGAGGATATGTTTTTACTTTTACAGTAATATCTCCTTGATCATCAGACCAACCTGCAACTCCACCATAATCTCCTTTGTTTTGTTTAAAGTTAGCTAACTGATTTCCAATATCTCTTCTTTTAGAAGAACGTGTATAACGACCACTCCAAGGATATTTTTTACGTCCTCTAACACTATTGTACTCACGTATTCCGCTAAGTGATTTAGCTGCATATTCCCATTCTGCTTCAGTAGGAAGTCTATATTCTGGTAATAATATACCACTTGTTTGTTTTGCGTAAGTAGGGTTACCTTCTTTATCTACAGCTTTTTTACCTGCAAATTCAGATACTTTTCTTCCATAAGAGTTCTCAGGTGTATTTAAATAAGTATCTGTACTAAAAGTACTTTCTGCATCTACTTGATAACGAGAATTTTTCTCTATATAACCTTCTCTCTCTAATATTCCTTCATTCACACGGTTGGTACGCCATTGGCTAAACTGAACAGCTTGAACCCAATTGACTCCCACAACAGGATAATCAGCGTAAGCCGGATGTCTAAGATAGTTTGAAACCATAGTTTCATTAGAACTAAGCTCACTACGCCACACTAGAGTATCTGGAAGGACGCCTAAATAAATATTTTTATAATGCCCTTCTTTATCTTCTGGAGGGAATACCTGTTTTGTCCAATCAAGAAATTCCATATACATCTTGTTGGTAACCTCTGTCTCATCCATATAAAAGGACTGAATATGTTGAGCAGTTGGGGTATTGTTCCAGTCATGCATTGGGTCATCTTGTACTTTTCCCATTGTAAAGGTACCTCCTTCTACAAATACTAATCCAGGACCTGTTTCTTGATCTTTAAAATCGGTATTGTACTGAAAACCTCCCTCTTTGGAATTAATTTTCCACCCTGTGGCACTCGAAGTATTTCTATCCGAGCCTTTTTTCCCACAACCTACGATAAATGTAGCTACCAAAGCGGAAGCTAAAAGTGATTTTTTAAAACTTCGTATATTCATTTCTAAACAAAATTTTCCTTGCTCAATTTTGGGTGGCAAGTTACTATTTTTTTTTATATAATCGTAATTTATTTATTTTTTTTTTTAATTTTGTTGATAACTTTATTCAGAAAGTGTGTCAGAGCTTGTTTTTATTGGTGTTTGCTTTGCCTTTACTCCTGTTAATTTTACCATTTTTTGTATGTAATTATTAAAAATATTTTCTTGTTCTTCTGAAAATTGATTATCTTCATTATCTGAAGTAATAGAAATTAATTGAGCATATCGCCTAATTGTGTACTCTATTTCATCTGACCAACGGAAAAAATCTTCTGGTGAAAAAGATAAATAATAATTCAATTCTTGCTGATATTTATTGGCTACTTGTTTGAATAATTTTCGAGCTTTTTCAGTTTCTTTTACCTTATAATATCCTTCAATAAAAGGTTCTATTGTGAAATAGTAACCATAGCTATCAAGTGGGATATGTGTTACGGCAAGGTCTATGATGTCTTTTGCTTTTTCAGTTTTTTCTTCTGCGATAAGAGTTTCTGTTAAGCGGGCTAAATTCCCTCGGAAAACAATACTATTTCTACGAGTTTCAGGGTCGTGATAGATATTTGGATTATCCAAATCGCGCCAATCCCAACTCATCACAATTTTATACATTAAATCAGAATCAATTCGTCCCATATCATAAGGATTGTCCTTATCTACAGGAGTATGAATTGGGACTAATTTATAAGTAAGCCCATCTAATTGTAAGTAATCTTTCATCCAAATATACTCATCAGCACTCATACTTCCTCCTGTGAAATAAATAGGACGTTTCCAATCATTATTAGCAATGATATCTAACATTAGAAGTCTATTTTTACCAAATCCTGTTTTAGGCAGAGTAATATCAATATAATCTACAATCTTATCAGCATCTTGTGGTTTTACCACTCCACTCTTCAATACATTTTCTTTATTTACAGGAATACGAACTTTATTAGTTGGATAGGTAGAAGTATATATTTTTTCTCCTTCTATTTCATAATCTATTTTAGTTTTAATATCTTCACTAGCAATCCATTGAATTAAATTTTTGATATTCCAAGTTTTATCTATCAATTCATTATAATAAATAGCATCTCGAACTCCATAAGCATACTTATCGTGCGTAAGCTCAGATGGTATAGGCTCACTTGTATAGGCCTTACGTTTCATTTGGTCTATATACCAATCTGTACCTAAAAGAGAGGTATTTACAACACGCACATCTGTTCTATAGCCTTCAATTTCTTGCATATACCAAAGTCCAAAAGTATCATTATCTCCAATAGAAAAGATAATAGCTCCATTATCTTTAGAAACTGAATCCAAATAACTTTTAGCCAATGCCCTTGCTGTATATTTGCCAGCTCGGCTATGGTCGTCCCAATTTTGGAAAGCCATAAGAGTAGGAACACTCAATAAACAGAATAAAGTAATTCCTAATGAAGTAATTTGAGTTTTTTGTTTTTCTTTTAACGCATCAAACAATGCGAAAACTCCCATTCCTATCCAAATACAAAAAGTAAAGAAAGACCCTACCAAAGCATAATCTCTCTCACGGGGCTCAAAAGGTTTTTCATTAAGATAAACTTTTAGAGCTATACCTGTAAAGAGGAATAACAACATCACTACCCACCACATTCGTCGGCTTTTACCAAAATGAAATACCATTCCTATAACACCCAATATTAATGGTAAGAAAAAATAAGTATTTCTACCTCTGTTATTTTGCGCATCAGAAGGTAAATTAGTTTGTGGAGCTCCTAATAAAAACGAATCAATAGGCGTGATACCTGAAATCCAATTTCCGTGATTATTAAACATTTTACCTTGTTCATCATCTTGCCTACCTACAAAATTCCACATAAAATATCTGAAATACATATATTTCACCTGATAAGTGAAAAAATATTCCAAATTATCAAAGAAAGAAGGTTTTTCTATTTCTAAAATTTCTTTATATTGAGACAGTAATCTTGCATATTGTTCTAAATTTATTTGTCCTTCTATCAATTGCATTTTTATATTTGTAGCTATTTTTTGAGCCTCTGCAACATCTCTATACTCTTCTTTTAGAGTAAAGCTAACAGGACGAGTAAGCATCATATAATTTGCTGCGTGGTCTCTACTCCACATACGAGGTAAAACTCCTTCTTGCTTTGTATTCGGAGCAGGAATTGCATTTTTATAATGATTTACAATAATATATTTATTTGTTTTATAATCTCTTTCATATTTTGGTTTTTCATCAGTATATGGGTTTTTAGGGTTTAACCCCGCATACTGGTCTGTATACATTGGACCATAAAACAAATATGTCTTTTGATATTGTTCCAAATTATAATACGCCAACAACAATCGAGCATCAGACGGGTCATTTTCATTAATAATTGTTCCTGCATTTGCTCGAATAGGAAGCATTAACCAAGATGAAAAACCTACAAAAATAAACAATAAACAAAGAGTTGCTGTTTGCATAATAGGTTTTTGTTTCTTTTTTGCTAAGAAAAACATTCCTATAAAAAAAGCAACTAAAAGCAATCCTGCAAAAATTGTCCCCGAATTAAATGGCATTCCTAAGCTATTAACGAAAAATATCTCTAAATTTCCGAAAAATGCTAATGTGTAAGGTAATATTAATTTAAATATTAATAATAATATGGTAATAGAAATAATATTTGCAAAAATAAAATTCTTTACATTTTTCTTATAATTAGAATTAAAAAAATACATCATTCCAATAGCTGGAATTGTTAAAAGAGCCATAAAGTGCACCCCAAAAGAAAGCCCTACAATAAGAGAAATCAACAAAAGCCATTTATCTCCTCTGGGAGTATTTAAATTATCTGTCCATTTGAGCCCCAACCAAAACATTACCGCCATAAAAAGCATAGCCATAGCATACACTTCTGCCTCAACAGCATTAAACCAGAAGCTATCAGAAAAAGTATAAGCCAAGCCTCCTACTACTCCACTTCCCAAAATAGCAATCATTTCTCCCTTTGAAAGCTCCTCTACATTTGGCTTTGCTACCTTTTTTATAAGATTTACAATAATAAAATATAAAAATAAAATAGTAAAAGCACTCGAAAACACTGAAACATAATTGACAAAAAGGGCTATTTTATCTGAAGAAGGTGCAAAAGTAGCAAAGAAAGCCCCTACCATTTGGAAAAAAGGCGCCCCTGGCGGGTGTCCTACTTGTAACTTTGCCGATGTAGATATATACTCTCCACAGTCCCAGAAACTTACAGTAGGTTCAACTGTAAGAATATAAGTTATTAAAGCAACTAAAAAAACACTCCAACCAACAATAAGGTTGTACTTATGAAATTCTTTTTGTGTAATCATTTTCTGTATTTCAAAATCGGGAGCGAAGATACGAATATTCAGTTAATCAACCTAATAAAAAGTAACAAAAAAATATTTTGAAAAAAAATTGAAAAAAAATTTGCAAGTTTGAAAAAATGTCGTACCTTTGCACCGCAATAAAGCAATGGTCTATGGTGTAATGGTAACACAGCAGATTTTGGTTCTGTTATTCGGGGTTCGAGTCCCTGTAGACCAACAATTTGGAGGTTTCTTCTGAATTGGGTTAATCATATTATTATAGTTTAAAGTTATTATTAGAAAAAGCAGTCGTAAAAGATTGCTTTTTTTACTAAAACTTTCCGAAAGAACTTATTTATTTTCATTTTATATAAATTTAAAATTAATTTGGAGGAAGGCTATCGAAAGATAGTCTTTTTTTTATTCATTATTATTTGTTTATTTTTATTAAAATATTTAAATTTGCTAACCAATTAGAACATTATTATGAAAATAAGTCATTTATTTAAAGACACGGCTATTTATGGTATTGCGACTATCTTACCCCGTCTTTTAAACCTGATTCTCACTCCTTTGCATACCAGTGCTGAGAATTTATCAACAACTCAATACGGGATTTATCAGGGTATTTTTGCTTATATGATAATGGGAAATGTGCTACTTACTTATGGTATGGAAACGGCTTTTTTTCGTTTTATAAACAAAACTACAGATATTAACACCAAAAAAACGATACAAGCCACAGCTTTAACTTCACTTTTTATAACAACATTATTTTTTATTACCTTTGCTTTTTTACTTAGGCATCAAATTGCAGAATGGATAGGTTATGAGGTGCATTTTGTAGGTTATGCTGTTAATATTTTAGCCTTAGATACCTTAGTAGCTATTCCTTTTGCTTGGTATAGGGCTCGTGGAAAATCTGTACATTATACTATAATAAAAGTGAGTAATGTATTTATAAATTTATTTTTAAATTTATTCTTCTTCCTTTCTTTACCTGATTTAGCAAAAAAATATCCTGAAATGTGGAATTGGCTTGTTATTGATGATAAAGTACATTATATTTTTATTTCTAACCTGATTGCTAGTCTATTAACATTATTGAGTTTAATCCCTTTGTATGTAAAAATTGGTTTTGGATATAGCTTTTCTTTCTGGAAACAAATGTTTGCTTATGCTTTTCCTGTGTTAGTTGCTGGGGTGGCTTTTTCTATAAATGAGGGTTTTGATAGGATTTTCATCAGAGCTTTATACCCTGTGGAAGAAGCAGATGAAGTAGTAGGAATGTATGCTGGCTGTTATAAACTTGGAGTTTTTATGTCTCTTTTTATTACAGCTTATAAACTTGGAGTAGAACCATTTTTTTTCAGTACTGCAACAGATAGATACGCCCCAGAAACATATGCCAAAGTTACTCAATACTTTACAATTTTTGGTTCTTTGATATTGCTTTTTGCAGGATCTTACACTCACGTTATCAAACATTTATTAGTTCCCAATCCTGCATACTGGGAGGCTTTAAATATTGTACCTGTTATTCTACTTTCAAATTTTTGTTTAGGTATTTATCATAGTTTATCGGTATGGTATAAGGTTACTGACCGCACTTGGTACGGGGCTTATATTTCAATCATTGGAGGAATTATAACTATTATCACCAACCTGATACTTATTCCTATAATGGGTTATTTTGGCTCTGCGTTGGCTACACTTTTAGCTTACGGAAGTATGATGATTATTTCTTTTTGGGTTGGACAAAAAAAATATCCTATTCCTTACAATTTAAAGAAAATATTAGCTTACTTATTAACAAGTGTTTCACTTACTTGTATCAATTTTTATATTTTAGGAAAAAACTTAATAGTAGGTACTTTTTTTGTAATTCTTTTTATGGCAATGATTTTTTATTTTGAACGAAAAGAATTACTATTTATTTTGAGAACAGCAAGAAAAAAATAAAATTTATGATTCCTATAAAAATAATAAATAAATCGACTCATTCCCTACCTTTTTATGAAACCAAGTTTTCGGCAGGAATGGATATAAAAGCTTTTATTCCAGAAGAAATAATCCTTAAACCCTTACAGCGTGTTTTGGTAAAAACAGGGCTTTTTATAGAACTTCCTGAAGGTTACGAAGCTCAAATACGCCCCCGAAGTGGTTTGGCTCTGAAATATGGTATAACAGTACTAAATGCTCCTGGAACTATTGATGCTGATTATAGAGGCGAGATAGGTGTTATCCTCATTAATTTATCTGATAATGAATATGTTATAAAAAACGGAGAACGTATAGCACAAATGATAATTTGTAAACACGAAACTGCACAATGGGAAGAAGTTACTATTCTCTCTGAAACAGAAAGAGGTTCAGGCGGTTTTGGTAGCACAGGGAAGTAATTGTTTTTTAACACTTATTTTGACAATTTTATTGACTTTGGGCTAATTTCATTTATTTTTCTATATATAAATATTATTATTTACCTGAATATTTTTTTTAAAAATCTTTTAGAAAAACCACTAATTAACACACAAAAGCACTTTTTCAGTGCTTTTTTTTATTAAATAAAATAGAAGATATAACTTATCTAACTGTTATGGTGGATTAATGTTCTTTAATATTAACGGTACTCAAATAAAAAGCGGAAAAACAGCTACTGATTTGAGTAGAGCTACTAATTTATTCTACGGAGAAGACACTGTATTCTCAGGAAAATATCATAAAGGTCCAAAAGACGGAAAATAATAATACTAAACTTCTAAAAAATTACATCGTTAATTTTATAGTTAGTTTATTAATGGAAGGGGAGAAGTTTTTCTCCCTTTTCTATTTTATAAAATTAATATAGCTTCTTTTAAAAAATAATCAGCTTACAAATTGTAAGACTTTTCCTTTTATAGAATACAAAAAACGTTTTAGATTTTTTTGACAATAGAGATTATTAAAAAAATCTAAAACGTTTAATATTTTATATTTTTATAAAGTATTTTTTACTCTATCTCATAAATAAATGATTCTAAAGGTTTTATATTTATTTTTATACTTCCTTTATTATCTTTTACTTGAAGTGTAGAACGACTTTCAAAAAGTTTATCTTTAAGAGCATATTTTCCTTCTGACAATTGCCAATATTTAATCACATTTTCAGGAATTTGCAATTGGAAATCAAAACTTTCTATTGAAGAAAAATTATTCACTATAATATATTTCTTACCGCTCTTCTCCCCTCTTGTAAAAGCATATATTTTATCTTTATAAAAAGGAGTATGCTTACGATTATAATGATGGATATCAATATATTTCCCCTTAACATCAATATTTAATAATTTTTTATAATACTCTCTCAATTTCTTTTGATTATTAGAGAGTTGTCCTCCGTCAAACTTACCATTATTCATCCATTTCTGATGAGAAGGAACTCCTATATAATCAAAAATAGATGTACGAGAAGGACTGCCAAACCCTGCATTCTCGGCACCTTCTTCTCCTACCTCTTGCCCAAAATAAATCATCGTTGGAGCATCAGATATTGTATGAGAAACCACCATTGCTGGCAATGCTTTTTCTGGTTTTTCTGCAAATTCTTTTGAAGCGATTCTTTGTTCATCGTGGTTTTCAAGAAAATGAAGCATATGCGAAGAAATATCTTTCAAATCTTCCTGTACGGGAGCTATTCCATCTGTTGAATATCCTCGTTGTACAATATTCCGTAATGTATCATAAAGTTGTACTTTATCATACAAATAATCCATCTTACCTTTATGAATATAATCTCGATAAGCCTTCGGATTATAAATCTCTGCAAGTAAAAAAGATTTTGGATTTTTCATTTTTATAGCTGAATTCAAATAACTCCAAAACTCGACAGGCACCATTTCTGCCATATCAAAACGAAATCCATCTACTCCTTTTTCTAACCAAAATAAAGCTATTTCTTTGAATTTCAACCAAGTATTTGGCACCTTTTTATCTTTCCAGAACTGATAATGTTTTTCATAAGATTCATTTTCATATCCTTTGGGTAATTGAGGAAATTCTTTTTTACCATCAGGAGAAATTCCAAAATTTAATTTAACTGTTTCATACCAATCATCAAAGTTTGGTTGCGGATTTCTTGAGCCATTTCCTGTCCATTTGGCAGGATTTTCTTCAAATTTTCCATCAATCATTTTATGTTTTTCTCCCCCCAAAGGCAAATAATTATTTTCATACTTAGGCAACGCAAATGACTGATTAGGAACATAATAGAAATTATTATCCACATCAAAAACTACTGTAGAATTATCTGTTTGTCCAAAATTTTGCACTCCTTTTGGTGCTGAAATACTTTCATATTTTCGAGCGATATGGTTGGGTACTATATCCATTATTACTTTTAAGCCGTTATTATGCGTTCTTTTAATAAGTTGCTCATACTCAGCAAGTCTATTCGCTGGATTAACC
The DNA here is from genome assembly GCA_937919265.1 of uncultured Capnocytophaga sp. GTDB lineage: Bacteria > Bacteroidota > Bacteroidia > Flavobacteriales > Flavobacteriaceae > Capnocytophaga. The sequence continues at coordinate 10,884 of CALFOY010000006.1, forward strand.
GCCAAATCAGGATTTACATTATAATAATCTTTTACTGCATAAGGAGAGCCTGCACGCCCTTTGACTACTTCGGGGTCATCATCAGAGATACCTATATATTTATAATCTCCTACCAAAGCGTGATGCGGAACTCCTGTATACCAAATATGTGTAACTCCAAGTTTTTTAATCTCTTGCAAAGCTGTATCTGTTATATCTTCAAATTTTCCTACTCCGTTTTGTTCTTTTGTTCCCCAAGGAATGTTTTTCGTTTCTTTATTACCAAAAAGACGTGTAAAAATTTGATAGACTACTTTTTTCTGAGAAACTTCTGAAAGTTGTTTCGTTACTTTTTCATTCTTCCCAATAGGCTTATAACAATGAACTAGCCCTAAAGAAAAAATACTCACAAAAAGAATATTCAGTTTATTCATAATAAAATATTTAATTATAGATAACAAAGATACAAAAATATTAGCTTTTTTTAATAATAAAAACATAAAGATATACATATTACAACGTTTTCGTGAAAAAAATATTTTTCCAAATCAATAAAAAGAATTAATTTAGCATAATGATAATCCGAAAAATATCTATTCTGATGAAAAAAATTGTTTTATTAGCATTCCTTTCTTTTGCCTCTTTTTGTTTTGGGCAAATAAAAAAAATAGAACCGCCCTTTTGGTGGAGTAATATGAAAACAAGCCAAATACAAGTGCTTTTATATGGAGAAAATATAAGTAAATATGAGGTAAAAAGTGAACTTCCTATTGAAAATATTTCAAAAGTAGAAAATCCTAATTATCTTTTTGTTACTTTCAATACACAAGGGAAAGAAGCAAAAAAATACTCCATCTCTTTATGGGAAAAGAAAAAGAAAAAACAAACTATACTATATGAACTTAAAGCTCGAAGAGCCAATTCTGCTGAACGAAAAGGGTTCGATGCTTCTGATATGATTTATTTATTAATGCCTGACCGCTTTGCCAACGGAAACCCAGATAATGATTCCTCTCCTAACCTAACTGAAAAAGCCAACAGAAAAGAACCTGGCGCACGACACGGCGGAGATATACAAGGTATTATTAATAATTTAGATTATATTCAATCTCTTGGAGCTACCGCTATTTGGAGCACACCTATGTGCGAAGATAATGATGCTACATACTCCTATCACACCTATGCACAAAGTGATGTTTATCGTATTGATGCTCGTTATGGCACCAATGAAGATTATTGCAATCTATCAAAAGAACTCCACAAAAGAGATATGAAACTCATTAAGGATTATGTTACAAACCACTGGGGTGCAGAGCATTGGATAATAAAAGACCTCCCTATGTATGATTGGATACATCAATTCCCAGGATATGCACAAAGTTCATATCGAATGAGTACTCAAATGGACCCATACGCATCTGAATATGATAAAAAATATTGTGAAAAAGGTTGGTTTGTTACATCTATGCCAGATTTGAATCAAGAAAATCCTTTTGTTTTACAATATCTTATTCAAAATGCCATCTGGTGGATAGAATATGCAGATTTAGACGGTTATCGTGTTGATACCTATTCATATAATGATAAAAAAGGTATAGCCAAATGGACAAAACAAATAATGGAAGAATATCCAAACTTTAACATCGTTGGAGAAGTTTGGCTACACGACCAAGCTCAAATTTCTTATTGGCAGAAGGATAGCCCTATTGCTACTATACAAAACTACAATACTCACTTGCCCAGTGTAATGGATTTTACCCTACACGATGCTTTTGGTGAAGCTCTAAAAGCTCAACCTTCTTGGGATAAAGGAATGATTCAAATTTATGAGAATTTTGTTAATGATTTTTTGTATAAAAACCCTCACAATTTATTAATTTTCGCTGAAAACCACGATACGTCTCGAATTAATGAAATTTATCCAAACATTGAAGATTATCAAATCATAATGAGTATTCTCTCTACAATGCGTGGAATTCCTCAGCTTTATTATGGAAGTGAAATAGGAATGCGAGGCGATAAAAGCAAAGGCGATGCTTACATTCGTGAAGATTTCCCGGGGGGCTGGAAAGAAGATAAACAAAATGCTCTTTCTCCAAAATTACGAAATGCTACCCAAAAAGCATACTTTGACATTACAGCAAAATTATTCAATTGGAGAAAAAATCAACCCGTTATTCACTCAGGAAATTTATTACAATTCTTACCAGTCAATGAAGTATATGTTTATTTCAGATATAATGAGAACAAAACTGTAATGGTTATTATCAATAACAAAAAAGAAAATCAAACTATTGATTTAGAAAGATTTAAAGAAGGCATTCAAAAATATACCAAAGGGAAAGATGTGATATCTGAAAAAGAATTTTCTCTGAAAGATTCTTTGGAAATTCCAGCAAAAACAGCATTTATTTTAGAGTTATTATAAAAATAAAAACGCCCCATAAATTTATGGTGCGTTTTTTATTGTTTTTATTTTATTTCTTTAATGCTTATAGCATATCCGCCACCTTCTTTAGCTATTATAGAAAGAGAAGTATTGGCATCTACTTTTTGTTTAGATATTTTATAAGCCTTTGGATTATTTTTATAATGAGCATTTTTTGCATCAGCATAAATAGTGGCTTCATACTTTTTGTTTTTATCTAAAAAATCTAATTTTAGAAGTGATGTATGTCCATTTTCATTAGCTGTACAACCTATATACCAATCGTTAGAATTTTTGTCTTTTCGTGCTACAGTAATGTACCTACCTGGTTCAGCTTCGAGGTAAATACTTTTTTGCCAATCAACAGGAACATCTTTTATAAATTGAAAAGCATCTGCATATTTTTCATAATTTTCAGGTAAATCTGCAGCCATTTGCAAAGGACTGTACATTGTAAGATAAAGCCCTAATTGTTTTGCCAAAGTAGAACGAGCATAGCTTTTATTATCAGGATTTACATTCCAAATTTGAGTTTCAAAAATTCCAGGAGTATAATCCATAGGTCCCCCTTGCAGACGAGTAAAAGGCAATACTGTGGTATGGAAAGGTTTATTTCCACCAAATGATTCAAACTCTGTACCACGAGCCGATTCATTTCCTATAAGATTAGGATAAGTTCTACAAAGCCCTGTTGGCCGAACGGCTTCGTGTGCATTAACCATTATTTTATGTTTAGCAGCTTCTTTCACTGCGTGTAAATAATGATTTACAGTCCATTGCCCATAGTGGTATTCTCCTCGTGGTAAAATATTACCTACATAACCACTTTTTACGGCATTATATCCATAATGGTTCATTAATTGATAAGCTTTTTCCATATGCCTTTCATAGTTACGAACTGAAGAAGAGGTTTCGTGGTGCATCATTAATTTAACACCTTTAGAATGAGCATATTCATTAAGTGCTTTGATATCAAAATCTGGATATGGAGTTACAAAATCAAAAACATAGTCTTTTTGATAACCAAACCAATCTTCCCAGCCTGTATTCCAGCCTTCTACTAAAACTTGGTCAAAGCCGTGTTTTGCTGCAAAATCAATATATTTACGAACATTTTGATTATTTGCTGCGTGTTTTCCATTGGGTTTTAATTGAGAATAATCTACTTTATCTAACTGAATAGAAGGAAGTTCATCTGTATAAGCCCAAGTAGCTTTCCCTGTTATCATTTCCCACCAAACACCTACATATTTTACAGGTTTTATCCAAGAAGTATCCTCATAAACACAAGGGTCATTTAGGTTCAAAATCAAGCGAGAAGCTAATATTTTTCGAGCATCATCACTAACCATAATTGTACGCCAAGGGGTATGACAAGGCGCTTGCAAATGAGCTTTATTTCCTTGTGCATCAGGAGTTAAGTGAGACTGAAATACTAAATTTGTTTCATTAAGGTTCAAATGCATACAAGAATAATCTACCAAAGCTGCCTCGTGAATATTAATGTACAGATTATCATCTGTTTTCATCATCAAAGAAGTTTGCACTCCTGTACGAGAAAAAGGCGTTTGAGAAGCATTACCAGAAATAGCGCCTTGGCTAAGTAACCCAATTTGAGAAAGGCGAGACTCTGTATAATCATACTCTTGTGTATCATAGTCTCCTGCTATCCACCAAGCGGTATGGTCTGCTGTCATCGCAAACTCTGTCCATTCTTCAACAATGGTAAAGTAGGTTAAATTTTTTTGCTGAGGAAATTCATATCGGAAACCAACTCCATCATCATAAACACGAAAACGGATATTTAGTATTCTATCAGATGTTTTTTGGTGAAGAGAAACTAAAAGCTCATTATAATGATTTCGTATCTTGCTTTCTTCTCCCCAAACAGGCTCCCAAGTTTGGTCAAAAGTATTTTTTTCAGTTTTTTTTATTGAAAAATCAGAAATAAAATTGGTTGTATTTTTCAGTTCAAGACCTAAAAAACTTTCTTTTATTACTTCTTTATTTTTATATGAAACTTTGTAGTAAGGTTTTCCTATTTCATTGAGCGCAAAAGTAAGTTTTACATTCCCATCTGGAGAAGTTTGAGAATGTTGTGCAAAATGTTGTTCTACAATGAAACAACATAAAAAGAAAAGAATTTTTTTTAGCATTTTTATTTTTTTTAGTGAATGAATTGAAATTTTATAAAAAATAATTTATTGCAAATATAATAAATTATTTTTTAACTTTCTTCTTATTTAAAAAGAAAAAGCCACTCCGAAGAATGGCTTTTATCATTTATTGTTTTTCGATAGAATAAATACCAGCTTTTAGATTGACTGTTATTTTATAAGTACTTCCACCACCATTGTATTTAAGGTTATTATTATCTCCTTTTGGAGCGATAAAGCCTGTATTACCTTCAGAAGAAATATCTCCCCAATCTAATTTATCCCAAGATTTTTGCCCTAAGAATTTGAATTCTGCTCCATCAGGCAATGCCATTGTATGTTCAAATACTCCCTCAGATACTTTAGTCATCGTAATGATGCTATTCAAATCCCATTTATTCGTGATAGAACCTATTAGATATAAATTTTCATACTGATAACCTAAACTTGAAGGTGTTACATTGAGAGATTTTACCTCTTCTTTAGCATTAATTTCTATTTTATAAATACCTGTGGTACCAGAAAATACCATATTTTCAGCATCATTCCCGTCAGCTTTTGTTAGATTAGAAGAAACTGTTTTAAAGTATTTATAATCCTGTTTTACATTATCAGCATCCATACTATAATTAGTTGGTCCCCAATCTTTTTGACCTAAGAATCTGAAAGCTTCTCCATTTTCAAGATAAGTGTAAATAGTACTAAGATTATCTTTTTTATAAAGTAATTGAGCTTTTGAAGCATTCCAACCCACATAGCTAGCATTTCCTACAAGGTAGAATGAAGGATATTCTATAATAGCTTTATATGGTGTAGCTTTTATAGTTTTAGCTTCTGATGATGCAATAAGTAAACTTTTAGCTCCTATCAAAGCTTTTACAGTAAAAGAGAGTGTATTGGCTTGTTCAATAGGCATTTTCAAACCATTACAAATAAGATTGAACTCCTCAACAGTAAATTCTTTTTTAGGTTCTTTTAATAAAATAGTTTTTGTATTCTCTCCATAATTAAAACTCAATTCGTAATCAAAAACTGTTTTTACTCCAACATCTGGGGAGTTCCAAGAAATTGTAAGAGCTTTATTGGCAGCATTGGCTTTGAGTAAAACTATCTCAGAAGTTGAAACTTCCGAATTAATAGGTCTTATGGTTTGAGTATCAATGGTACTTTTTTCTTCTTTTTCACAACTTACAAACAAAGCCGTTGTTAGTAAGCTCATTAAATATGCTAATTTTTTCATATTATTTATAACCTTGATTTTGTTCAATAACTCCTTTTGATGCTAAAATGATATTGGTAGGAATTGGGTATAAATTACGATACTCTGCAGTTCCTGTTCCGTCTTTTACCCCTCCTTTGAAAGGCCAAAGATATGAAGAAGATGTAAAATACCCATAACGAATAAGGTCTGTACGACGGAAACATTCCCAATATAACTCTCTTGATCTTTCATCTAAAATATTTTCAGTAGTAAGACTTGTAAGAGAAGTAGCTCCAGCACGAGAACGTAAATCATTTACATATTGTAATGCCAATGCAGTACTTCCGCCTCCTCCACGAGTAACAGCCTCTGCATAGTTAAGATATATTTCAGCTAAACGAATAAGAGGTAAATCTGTATCTACAATTTGTCCTGCTGGGTCTTTACCTGCTTGCCCTTTTGAAGTTATATTTTTAAACTTAGTAACAGCATAACCTTGTTCAAACTTAACTACATCCTCAATTTCATAAGTTTGCCCATTTGTATGGAACATTGCTCGTGTATCTGTCCAAGAGGTAGGAGGTGTTCCTGAACCATTAAATTTATTTACTAAACTTTTTGTAGTTCTAAGACCATTCCAAGCTCCTCCTTTTAGTCCAAAGTCTTCAACTTTCATACTTCCTCCAATAGAAGCGTGAACTAAGAATGTTGTTCCTCCCCAAGTTTGAGAACGAAGACCATCATAATTAAGAGTAAAAATATTCTCTTTTTGTGCACCATTTGTATCATTATCTGCTAAGAAAAGATGAGCATAATTGGTATGTAAAGTATATCCTGAATTGATTACTTTCTCAGAATAAGTTACACAATCTTGATAACGCTCTGTTCCTGTATATACTTTAGCATTAAGATACATACGAGAAAGTAAAGCCCAAGCAGCTACTCTATCTACACGACCATATTCATTAGTTCTTGGAGCTTTAAGAGTATTTTCAATATCTTTTAGCTCTCTTTCAATAAATTCGAAAACTTGCTTGCGAGAAGAACGGTCTGTTGTTGTAAGAGAACTTTTTACTTCAGTAACAATAGGTGTATCACCAAATAAATCCATTAAATAATAATATACATAAGCACGAATAAAACGAGCTTCAGCAATGTATACTTTTACATTTTCATCAGAACTTCCTTGATTATTTTCAATAAATGAATTGGCGTATGAAACAGTTTGTGCCAATCTGTAATACATCCCTTCAATTATTCTATTATCAGCGTGCCAACTAAGATTATGAAAATCAGGCACTCCTGGGTCTGTCCAACTTACAAGAGCATTGTCTGTAGGCAATTCTTGCATATAGTATAATAAACGACTGAAAGAAGAGAAACCTTCATCTATCCCTGAAATATCTGGTGCTTCTGTTGGCCCTTTTTGCCCTGTAAGAGCCAATGAACCATATACTTTTGCTAATACAGATATTGTTTTTGAAGGATCTTGTTCTACACTCTTTTGATTAATGCTATCTGGGTCAATAGTTGGGTCTTGGTCTAAGTCTTTAATACAACTTGTGAAAGACAAAGCTAATGCTAACCCCAAAACTTTTATTTGTTTATAATAATGCTTCATTTTTTTCTTTTTTAAATTCTTCATAATTAAAGAATGTTAATACTTTTTATAGATTAGAAATTTACATTAATTCCTAATAAATAAGTTCTTGGGCGAGGATATATGTTATTATCAATTCCTCCAAAAACTTCTGGGTCTAATCCATCATATTTAGTTACAATAAGCGGATTTTGAACAGTTCCATAAATACGAACACCTATTTTCTCTTTCGGGAAAGTATATCCTAAGGTAATATTATCTATTTTGAAGAAAGAACCATCTTTAAGATACATATCGCTTAATAAAGTATTACTTGTTTGAGTTTGAAGCATAGTATCATAATAAGAACGAGGAGTGTTTCTCAAAATACCATCAGAATATACACGGCTTAAAGCTGCATTTGCTGAAGATACGTTATTATAAACATAGTTACCGATACTTGCTCGAGTAGCAATATTCAAGTCCCAATTTTTATAATTTACATTGGTTGTAAGCCCCATTGTAACAGGCGCATAAGGAGATTTACCCATATAACGGTCTGCTGCATCTATTACACCATCATTATTTCTATCTACATAAGCACCTTCTATTGGTTTTCCATTTGTATCATATGCTTGTTGATAAAGATAGAATGTAAAAGGAGCATACCCTTCTTGATGACGTTGAACTTGGTTATCTGTTCCTCCTGCAATACCTCCAACGTTTTGAATATTAGTTAGGCGAGTAATTTTATTTTCATTGTAAGCGATATTATAGCTAACAGTCCATTTGAAATTATCTGTACGAACAGGAACTACATTAACCAAAAACTCTATACCTTTGTTTTCCATATCTCCAATATTACTTGCTATGCGGCTACCAAAATTGGTAAAAGGAGCTAAATTACTATCAGAAATAAGGTCTTTAGTTATTTTTCGGTAAACATCAATACTACCAGATACTCTATTTTGCCAAAAACCATAATCAATACCTGCGTTAAGTGTATTTCCTACCTCCCAACGAAGATTTTTGTTAATTGCCTCAGGTCTTAACAATGAATAATATTGATTTCCAAACTGATAATATGCAGCGTTATTAATACTATTCGTATAACGAGTAATGAAAAGGTAATCTCCCAATCCGTTTACGTTACCTACCTCTCCATATCCTAAACGAAGTTTCAATTCATTAACTGTTTCATTTTCTTTTAGGAAAGATTCTTTTTTTGTATTCCACGCTAATGCCACAGAAGGGAAATAACCCCAACGGTCATTTGGATTCAATTTTGAAGAAGCATCTGCTCGGAATGTAGCTGTAAGCATATAACGATCATCAAAGCTATAGTTTGCTCTACCAAAGAAAGAAACTAAAACGCTTCGGCTTCTGTCATAAGTAGGTGTATATATATCACTTTTTCCTGTAAAATATTCTGTTTTTTTAGTGTCATTCGTGAAGTCAAATTTTTGATAAGAATGCCCTGCCATAAAAGAAATAGAGTGTTTTCCTAAGTCTTTGATATAGTTAGCATAGGCATCAAAAAGACTATTAATAGCTTTATTTCCATAATAAATATTCACTCCATTAAACTCAGAAGAAGGATCTGGCATTTGTGGGCTTGTTATATTTTCTCCATCACTTTTTGTAGCATCAACACCTACGTTAATTGTAGCTGTAATATCTTTAAAGAATGGTAAAGTATAGTCTAATTTTACGTTAGAAATCAAACGTTTAACAGTAGAAGTATCATCTTTCAAACGAAGCAAAGCTAATGGGTTTTTAGGAGCTGTTGCACTTTGTGTTCCATTGCTTGAAAGCCAAGAACGATACCCACCATATTGAGTAGAGTTAGAATAAATAGTTTGTGTTGGATCATATTCTAATGCTGCTCCAATTGCATCTTTATTTGCAAATTTATTTTTTACATAAGAACCTGAAACATTGAATTCTACTTTTAAAGATTTATCCAAAAATACAGGTGTAAAAGATAATTTTGCTGTTCCTCGTTGGAAGTTATCTGTTTTCAAAATACCATCTGCATAAGTATGCCCCAAAGATAAACGATATGGAATAGATTTTACATTTCCAGATATTCCAACGTTTGTATTGGTAGTTGGTGCCAATTGATAAATTTGTTTTTGCCAATTCGTATTAGCTTCTCCTAAAAGTGCTTTTTGAGTAGCAGTACCTGTTGTATTTACCAAGTTTCGGAATTCTTCTGCAGAAAGCAAATCTACATATTTATAAACTTCTCCAACTGAAAGGCTTGAATTAACACTAATTTGTGTATCTTGGTTTGCTCTTCCTTTTTTAGTTGTTATCATAAGTACACCATTGGCTGCTCTTGAACCATAGATAGCTGTAGATGAAGCATCTTTCAAGACTGTCATACTCTCAATATCTTCTGGATTGATGTCATTTAAAACATTTCGAGAACCATCAATAGCTTTATCATTCATCGGAACTCCATCAATAACTACCAGAGGATCAGAGTTTAACACCAAAGACCCTGTTCCACGCACACGAATATTTTGCTTTTCACCAGGAGCTCCTCCTCCAGAGGTTATCTGTACACCAGCTACTTTTCCTTGTAGTAATTCTCCTGCTGAGAGGCTTTGCCCTTTACCAAAATCTTTAGAAGTTACCAAATTCACAGAACCTGTAACGTCTTTTTTCTTTGCCACCCCATAACCAATAACTACCACATCATCAAGCACTTGCGCATCTTCTTGTAAAGCAATATTTATCACTTTACTTGTTCCTACTTTTTTATCTTGGGTTTGGTACCCAATAAAGCTGAACTCTAATATAGCTCCTTGTGAAGCTTTTATTTCATAATTTCCATCCAAATCCGTTGCCGTTCCTTGTGAAGTTCCTTTTACAAGAATATTCACTCCTGGCAATGGTTCTTTGGTTGTTCCATCAATTACCTTCCCTTTTATTACTTGAGCGTTCATACCCAAAGATATAAAGGAAAGAATTAGTAACCCTAACCATTTTATGTTACTCATAATAAATTAAAATTTAGTTAAACAATAATAATTACTTTATTTCTTCTCGAATACAAAATTAGAATTTTTTTATTAATTATCATTATGTAATACAATCAAAAAAACTACGAAAACGTTGTAATGTATATAACTTTTTTTTAAAATCATTTTTCATAAAATAAAACTAAATTTTAAAAGAAAATCTTATTTTTATTTTTATATATAAAGGTCGGCGGATTCGCATTTGAAGTGCAACTTTCCATAACAGAAAAAGGCCAGTATGCG
>CALFOY010000007.1 GCA_937919265.1 uncultured Capnocytophaga sp.
AATGTTTTTGACGATAGGAAAAAACCAAAAAGTCCCATTTTACATTAAGCCACCCACGCTTATTGTAAACAATGGGTACTTTTTGCACTAATATCGTAGCAAATAGGTTCACTCATTATGAAATCATTTAAATCTTTGTAGTTTTGATATAAAGTTCTATAATCTTCTACATGAGGATTTAGTTGTTTTACTTCATTTGTCGCTCTATTTCCTGCTTCATCATTGTCAAAATATAGTTCTATTTTTTCATAATTCTCAATGATTTTTTTAAGTTTAAAAATCATTGAAACAGAATTTAAAATCACATAATCTGACAGTTGTTCTTCTAGTGTTTTTTTCATTTGTATAAAAGAAAGATAATCCATAAATCCTTCAAAAATCCTAAGCATACTTGAATTATTTTTTATCGTAGTAATATCTTTTCTCCCAATACAAATTTTAGAATATTTATTCCTTATTTCATAACCACCACTATCATTTTTAAAACCAATACCAAAATATTTTTTATCTGATATTTTATAATGGATTTCTTTAAGTAAGTGAATATTATTTTCAATTCTTCTTTCCTTTAAGTATTGAATTAGGGCATTGTGTTTGACCTCTGAAATAGATAATATTTCATATCTACTTTCGTCCTTAGTTATATTACATATTTGCTCATTAAAAGAAAAATCAAATTGAGACAGATATTCTAAGGCTTCAGATACAGAACATAACTTGATGCCCTGAACCAATGAGACTATATCGTATTTCTTTCCCGTTCCGAAGTCAAAAGCAATATTCTTGATGAAATTGACCAATAAGCTGGGTGTTTTTTCTTCTCTATCAAAAGCAAAATAAAATGCTGCCTTAGAATTATCTTTGCTTGGAAAAAGAGAAAAACTTTCTAAAACATTTCTAATAGATATCTGAGTATTTGCTTGCTTACAATTCATATGTTATTATCTGAGTTTAATATATTTGTTTTTTCGTTGAATTGTTGAATAAAGAATGTAACCATCTCATCAAGTGTGCTTTATACACTCAACAAAAACTCAACAATTCAACAAAATAGGTTTATGATTATTCAACAATAGCTCAACAAAATTCAATGTTTAAAAATTTGTTGAATACTTCGTTGAATGAAAATTTAATTGGTTTTCAACAATTTGAGATTTAATTCAACAAATCAACGTATTTTTCAAGAATAAAATTTTTGGAAATTTTGAAGTACCTTCCCACAGAATTGTTCTGATAGAAATTTCCTGAATAGTCAATATCATAACGGGTGTAGGTTAATCCATTTTTTTGGGGTTCCAAATTCCATTTTTCTTTCAGTACATTTCTCACATCATTTCGAGAATAATGTAATTGACGGAACATTCTATTGAGCATATTCAAAATATCCTGAGGAACAACTTCTATTTCTGTTTCCTCATTTGATTCAAAAAACTCATAAAGAAGCTCCATCATCTTACATTCCAACTTATTTGAATTTTTGAGAATAAGTTTTTGAAGTGCTTTAGTTTTTATTTCTTCGGGAGCAAACCACATTCTGCTTTTCTTTTCTGAATAGAATTTCCGATGGATTAAAAAACTTAAAAACAAAGGAATTTCTGTAATTAGATTTTGAAGAAACTCAGTATTTTCAAGCCTTATAGGATTGATTTTTAATACCCAAAAACGAATTTCATTCTCATCAATTTGTATGAAATTTTCTTCATTATTAGAGCAAAGAATAAATTTTCCAAAAAAGTCAATTTCCTCTCTGTCTTTGCCTTTGTTTTCTAATTTGTCTTTATTGGTAGTGGAGAGATATTTTAGCCGTTCGGTAATTTCTTTTCGGTCAAAAAACACTTCATCAATGGCTATAATCAACATTGAAGCCCAATCAGAATTGAATTGACTATTGAAAGAATCTCCCTTGATGTAAGTCATATTTCTTCCAAAAATTTCTTTCATCCATTTTAGAAAAGTGGTTTTCCCTGTAGCTCTTTCCTTGCTTACCAAACATAAAACAGGAAGAATTTGAGTAGGATTTTCCAGTAAAATTTTCAGATAATCTAGACCTAAATCTACTTGATTTCCAAAAATATGTTGCATAAAAGAAATGGTAAATGGAATATCATTTATCGAAGCCTCTGAAACGCTTGGCTGATAAGGGATTTCATTATAAATATTGTAGAAGTTTTTAATTGTTTTTTGATATTTCAAATGATTGGGAATACAGCAAAACCCATCATATTTCGGTATGTCATAGACATATTTCTTGCCATGATCTTGGATAATAGTTTCCCTTGACCACTTAACGAGTGAAGTGATTTTGTCGCCAGAGATTTGTGGACGTTCTATAATTTTGTAATAGGTAGTGCCCACACGAATGTAAGGTATAAGTAATTCTTCCATCTTAATACATTTTTACGTTAAAATTACTTGAACCTTTTTTCAGTTTTATGAGCTATTTCATCTATTTCTTGAATTGTCTTTCTTTTTCCTTGAGCAATCCAATCCAAAAGTTCATCTTCATAGAAATAGAGCTTTTTTCCATTTTTGTAATGTGGAATTTGTCGCTTTCTCACTAAAGTATAGACTGTAGGTTTAGCCTTTTTTATAATTGTGCAGGCCTGATCTATACTTATAGGATTTTTCTTGTTATTGATTTCTATTGTATCTTTATTTTTTACAATAGTTTTTAATTCTTCTATCTGGTGAGATAGAAGAGCGACAGCCTTAGGCAGATTTTCAAATGAAATTTCATTTGCATTCATAATTTTTATATTTTAAATTATGGTGCAAACTTAATAAGTGTTTTCTTTGTGATAAGAAAAACACGCAAAAACACACAAAGACATAGAAATCACAAGAGAATCACAGAAAAATCACAATAAAAACACTCTTCTTTATTATTTTTTTTGCTCATTAGGTTTAGATAAATCCTCTTTGATTGTAATTTCCCCTTTATTTTCTTCGTCTTTTAAATGCTTTTTTATTGATTCTGCTTCAGTATCAGAGAGTTTTGAGAAGATTCTCTTCAAAAGCTCAGCAATTACGTCTTGTTTTCCAATTCTAAAGTGTTTCCAAATATTCCAACCAAAGTGGTATAAATCTAAAGGTTTAAGATTTTTAACACTTATAGAAGAATAGTTTAAAAAATTGGTTTCTCCATTAGAATAGGCTTTTATTGCAGCGCAAATATTTTTAATATCCTCCTCTGAACAAAGCCCAGTAAAAGTTTCTATTATATATTTTTCGGCAATATTAAATTTATGTTCTTTGTTTTGTGCTTTTCTTATGCTAACATTATTTATATTATCATTAATTATATCTGAAGAAGCCGTATTTATAGGAATACTATCAGGAGAAAGTGTATTAGCAGGGATAGTATTATTAAGAAGTGTTTTTTCTGTGTTTTTTTTATTAATGAAAATATTTTTTTGATTAGGTAAACTTATAAGCTCTTGTTTATTATTTCTATATAATTCCTTCTCATTTTTTGATTGCAAAAAAAGATTTATTCTTTTTTGAATGAAATTTTTTATGTTTCGGATAGATAATGGTAAAGCTATAGCCCCTACCATAAATATTGTAAGTAAACAGAAAGCTAGTATTCCCACTAAAAGAAACATTAAATCTATATAAATCGTATTTTGTAGCCTATTTGTGAAAATAGCATTTAGATATAATAAAGATATCACTATCAGTAGAGTAATAAACACAATAGGAATGTAATAAGCTTTTTGCTCTATTTTATTCAGTATCATAATCTATTTATTTTAAAAATTCAACTTAATAACTTCTGCTGCTTTTATTTTATTTTTATCAATTACTTTTGCGTATACTTGAGTTGTTTTTACATTTGTATGTCCCAGCATTTTGCTTACAGTGTAAATATCCGTACCATTGGCTAATTGCAAGGTTGCAAATGTGTGTCTAAAACAATGAAAAGTAATATTTTTGTGAATACCAGCTCTTGCAATCCACTTTTTCAAAGGGCGAGAAATCCAAGATGGATCAGGCAAATTCTCAAAAACTAAATCCTCTAAGTTTTTTCTATCTCCACATAATTTCAAGGCCTGTTTCGAAATAGGTTTATATTCTACTCCTTTAGTTTTCTTCTGAGTAAAGTGGAGCTCTATTTTGTCATTATCTTCTATAATTTCCTTCCATTTCAATTTTTGAATATCTGAATGCCTTAATCCTGTAAGAGCAGAGAAAAGTGATGCTCGTTTCAAAACATCATTATCACAATCTGTTTGTGCTAAAATATTTAGTTCTTCCTCTGAAAGATATTCTCTTCTTGACTCTCTATCGGCAATACCTTTTATTTTTCCTGATAAATCTGATAAAAAATATCCATCAATAAAAGCTTGTTTTAGAATAGCTTTGAAAATAGAAAAATATGTTGCTGATGTATTGACAGAGATAGTTCCCTTTTTATTCCCTCCACAAGGAGCAGATAATAAGAAATTTCTAAAATCTTCTGAAAATTTCATGTCAATCTGTGCAAATTTCACTTCTTCTCCTGAAAACAATTTTAGAAATCTTATTACCCTTTTCCAATTTACACGAATGGAGTCTGAACTATTCTTATGTTTTTTCTTCAATAGCTCTTCACAATACGAAATAAAATTTTCTTCTAATAATTCTTTTTGTTTTAATTGTTGATTATCTCCTAATAAAATTTGCTCATCATATTCTTTTTGTAATTTTCTACGAATTGCATCAGCAAATAACATTGTCTCTTTATCCAAATCACTTTTACAAATGATTACTCCATTTTCATCTCGCTTTGGTTTATAGGAGACATTTCCTTTATCATCAGTTTTTGCTGAGCGAGTTTTGTCAAAAACTACAGAACTAACACTTCTATTGAGATATTCTCTGACTCTTTTAGGTGTTTCTTCATTTGCTTCATAAACAGGGTAAGACTCCACGTAAACATACCATTCTTTCTTAAATTCTGCCTTACGAAGTCTTACTGTACATTTTGTGGGTTTTACTTTCATTGTCTAATAAATATTTTATCAATTTCAACCTTTGGAACATATACAAATTTCCCTATTTTTTCCTTAGGAATATTAAATCTTTCTATGATGCTATTTACTGTCGAAGGATTTGCTGCAAACTTTTCACTCACTTGTGAAAGCGTATAGCAATCTTCTTTTCTATATTTTTTAGGAAGTTCTTTTTCTTGTTTATCATTTTCATTTATAATAATTGGAGATAAAAGTTTTTCTAATTCTGTTTTATTTATTCTCGTAAGTCGTTCTCCCAAATTCACACTACAAATGACATTTCGCTTAATCAATCTATGAATAGAACTTTTTGAAATTCCAAATAAAACAACTGCCTCACTTACAGAAATTAATTCTCTATGTTGCAGAATAGCAATCTTATCTGCATATTTTTCTAAAACTTTTTCTTTTTTCTGTAATTCTAGCTCTCGCTTTTTTTGTTCTTTCCTATTTTTATCCACACATAAATGCGAGCAAAAACGAGTTGTTATTGTTTTTGCCTCAAATGGTTTCTGACATTGTTCACAAACCTTTGGTATTTTCAGTTTACTAAATCCCATTTTATACTATTAAGAATCATAAGCATTTTAAGAACCACATTGTGGTAAATTACGACCCGATACAAATATGGTACAAAATTATAATTAAAAAATGAGAAAAACAAACACTATTGATTAATTTAAAAATAAAAAAACTACTATAAACACTTGGTTTATAGTAGTTTTTAATATTTACTAATCGTTGCTAATCAACGATTATTTTACTTCTTCAAAGTCTACATCTTGTACATTGTCTCCTCCTTGTTGTTGCTGACCTGAATTAGCATTAGGTTGAGGCTCACTTTGTGCTTGTTGTTGAGCTTTATAAATATCCTCAGAAGCTTGTTTCCATACTTCATTAATTTTATCTAAAGCAGACTGAACACTATTAATTTCTTTGCTTTCGTATGCTTTTTTAAGATTTTCTAAAGCACTTTCAATAGCCGATTTTCTGTCAGCTGGTATTTTATCTCCAAACTCTTTCAATTGTTTTTCAGTTTGGAAAATCATAGCATCAGCTTCATTAAGTTTATCAACTTTTTCTTTAGCTTTTTTATCTGCTTCAGCATTGGCTTCAGCTTCACGTTTCATTTTTTCTATTTCTTCTTTAGATAGTCCTGAAGAAGCTTCGATACGGATATCGTGAGTTTTACCAGTTCCTTTATCAGTAGCTGACACATGAATAATACCATTAGCGTCAATATCAAAAGTTACTTCAATTTGAGGCACTCCACGTGGTGCTGGTGGAATACCATCTAAATGGAAACGACCAATAGTTTTATTATCATTAGCCATAGGTCTCTCACCTTGTAATACGTGTATTTCCACACTTGGCTGATTATCAGCTGCTGTAGAGAACACTTGAGATTTTTTAGTTGGGATAGTAGTATTAGCTTCTATCAATTTAGTCATTACACCACCCATTGTTTCAATACCTAATGATAGCGGAGTAACATCCAAAAGTAATACATCTTTCACATCTCCTGTTAAAACTCCTCCTTGTATAGCCGCTCCAATAGCTACAACCTCATCAGGATTTACACTTTTGTTAGGTTTTTTACCGAAGAATTTTTCAACAGCTTCTTGTACTGCAGGGATACGAGTAGAACCTCCTACTAAGATTACCTCATCTATATCACTTACGCTCAACCCTGCATTTTGTAGAGCTTTTTTACAAGGTTCAATTGTTCTTTTTACTAAATCATCTATAAGTTGTTCAAATTTAGCACGAGAGAGTTTGCGCACCAAATGTTTAGGACCCGAAGCTGTAGCTGTGATGTAAGGCAAGTTGATTTCTGTTTCAGTAGAAGAAGAAAGTTCTATTTTAGCTTTTTCTGCAGCTTCTTTAAGGCGTTGCAATGCCATTGCATCTTTACGAAGATCTATATTTTCTTCTGATAAGAATTCTTCTGCTAACCAATTGATTACTTTTTCATCAACATCATCTCCACCTAAGTGAGTGTCTCCATCTGTTGCTAATACTTCAAAAACACCATCTCCAAGTTCTAAGATAGAAACATCGTGAGTACCTCCACCAAAGTCAAATACTACAATTTTATGGTCATTATGTTGTTTGTCTAAACCATAAGCCAAAGCTGCTGCAGTAGGTTCATTAATAATACGCTCTACTTTCAATCCAGCAATTTCTCCTGCTTCTTTAGTAGCTTGACGTTGAGCATCGTTGAAGTAAGCAGGAACTGTAATTACGGCTCTACTTACAGGTTGTCCTAAGAAATCTTCTGCTGTTTTTTTCATTTTTTGAAGTACCATAGCAGATATTTCTTGTGGAGTATATAAACGTCCTTCCACATCAACACGAGGTGTATCATTATCACCTCTAACTACTTTATACGGCACACGAGCCATTTCTTTTTCTATTTCAGAATATTTATTCCCCATAAAACGTTTAATAGAATAAATAGTATTTTGGGGATTAGTAACTGCTTGACGTTTAGCCGCATCTCCTACTTTAATTTCGCCACCTTCGGTAAAAGCTACCACAGAAGGAGTTGTTCTTTTACCTTCAGCATTGGTAATTACCACTGGGTCATTACCTTCCATTACAGAAACGCACGAATTGGTGGTTCCTAAGTCTATTCCTATAATTTTACTCATAATAATTTATTTCGTTTTAATTCAACTTTTAATTTTTTATTTCGATATTATAATAGTCAATGATTATGCCAAAAAACATTTTATGACAAATTGTCATATTTTCAAACTTTCATAAAACTATCAAATTAGAAAAATAAAAAAGCCAAAGAGAATTTTCTTTGGCTATATTAATTTTATTTTTTTGATTTTTTTTCCTTTTTATCCTTATGATATTTGAAATAATAAGCTAACATTTTATAATATAATTTTGCCGCTAAAAATGCCGTAGGCTTAGCCATTGAGCTGTCCATCAATTCAACAATATCGAAAGCAACTACATTACATTTTTTAAATACTTTACGAAGTAGTTTTAATGTAGGATACCACTCCAAGCCTCCTGGTTCTGGCGTGCCAGTAGAAGGCGCTATTGCAGGATCAAAAGCATCTAAATCAATTGTAATATACACATTACCAGATACTTTATCAAGTATATCTTCTATCCAATTTTTATTTTTAGCTATTTCGTGAGCAAAAAATACTCTCCCTTTTGGAAGATATTGTTTTTCTTCAATATCCATTGAACGAATGCCTACTTGTACTAATTTATGTTTTTGATTAGCTTCAAAAACAGCACAAGCGTGATTTGAAGTAGAACCGTGAAACTCAGGACGTAAATCTGTATGTGCATCCAATTGAAGGACTGTCAAATTTTCATATTTTTCTCCCACAGCTCGAATAGAACCTATTGATACTGAATGCTCTCCACCAAAAAGAGTGAATAATTTATCTTCATATTGTAAAAGCTCTTTTGTTTTGTCATAAACAGCTTGTGTCATAGCTTCTGGCGAACTGTTTTCAGATATTTCTCCTGCCAAAAAAACTCCATTAAGATAGGGTTCTGTACCTGTTTCTATATCATAAAGTTCCATATTTTCAGAAGCATTCAAAAACAATTCTGGTCCTTTATCTGCCCCTTTACCCCAAGTTGATGTACCATCATAAGGTACTGTCAATAGAGTTACTTTTGAGTTTTCTAAGGTTGCATTTTCTTCTGGGATACCTGCGTAAGTTTTCATCTTTAAATTTTTTCGGCAAAGATAGAAAATAATTATAAATATTTACTAAAAAAAATAATTTTTCTCAGGAGTAACACAATATTGTAAAGAAATATCTGTTTGTAAAACATCTATTATTTTTTCTTCAGAAGGAAAAAATGAAACACCAACCCGAAGCACATTTTCTCTACACTCTGATAGAAATTTATCATAAAACCCTTTGCCATACCCTACTCTATTCCCTTGATTATCAAACGCTAACAATGGTATAAAGACTACATCTATACTTTTTGGAGATATTTCTTCTCCATTCAAAGGCTCAGGAATTCCCCATTTATTTTCCTTGATTATTGTATTTTCTGTAAAAAGAAAATGAGTAAGTTTATTTTCAAAAAAATCAGTTCTTGAAAGAATTATCTTTTTATTCTTACCCCATAAAATATTAATAAACAAGTAAGTATCTACTTCATTAAATTTTTCAATTGGTAAAAATAAATGATAATATTCTTTATCCCAAATAGGAAGTTTAAGAGACTGATTTGCAATCAATAAACTTCTTTTTTGTCGCTCATCTTCACTTAATAATATTCGTTTTTGTTTATAAATTTGCCTTAATTCTTCTTTTAACATTCTATTTAATTCTAAAATTTGCCAAATATAAAAATAATTATTGATTTTTTTGTGTTTTTTTTCTGTAAAAATAAGTAGTTAATTCATAAAATATTATTATTTTTGCCCGATATTTTTAAAATAAGATGGGACAGACAAAATATATATTTGTAACAGGAGGGGTTACTTCTTCTCTTGGTAAAGGAATTATTGCGGCGTCTTTGGCTAAATTACTACAAGCCAGAGGTTATCGGGTAACTATCCAAAAACTTGACCCTTATATAAATATTGACCCTGGAACACTAAACCCTTATGAACACGGAGAGTGTTATGTTACAGAAGATGGCGCAGAAACAGACCTTGATTTAGGGCATTATGAGCGTTTTCTGAATGTACATACTTCACAAGCCAATAATGTAACCACAGGGAGAATTTATCAAAGTGTTATTCAAAAAGAAAGACAAGGTGAATTTTTAGGAAAAACAGTACAAGTTATCCCTCACATTACCAATGAAATAAAAGACAGAATACAACTTCTTGGTAAGACTGATGAGTATGATATTGTTATTACTGAAATTGGAGGAACAGTAGGTGATATTGAGTCTTTGCCTTATATAGAAGCTGTTAGACAACTGCAATGGGAACTGGGAGATAATAATACTATTGTTGTACATTTAACACTTATCCCTTATTTAGCAGCTGCAGGAGAACTAAAAACTAAACCAACTCAACATAGTGTAAAAACTCTTATGGAAAGTGGTTTGAAAGCCGACATTTTAGTATGCCGTACTGAACACGAGCTTTCTGATGATTTGAGAGAAAAACTCGCTTTATTCTGTAATGTAAAAAAAGAAGCTGTTATTCAGTCTATTGATGTTTCTACAATTTATGATGTACCTAACCTAATGCTTTTAGAAGGATTAGATAGAGTTGTTCTAAAAAAATTAAACCTTTCTGATAAAAACCTTCCTAATTTAGAAAAATGGAACGCATTTTTACAACGACATAAAAATCCTAAAAATAAAATTAAAATAGGATTAGTTGGTAAATATGTAGAACTCCCCGACGCTTATAAGTCTATCTTAGAGGCTTTTATACACGCAGGTGCTGAAAACGAAGTGAAGGTTGAGGTTATTATGATACATTCTGAATATTTGGATAAACAAAATATTCAAGAAAAACTCGAAAATTTAGACGGTGTACTTGTTGCTCCTGGATTTGGAGAACGAGGACTTGAAGGGAAAATACTTGCTATTCAATACATTAGAGAACATAATATACCTTTCTTAGGAATTTGTTTAGGAATGCAGATGGCTGTCATTGAGTTTGCTCGAAATGTGGCTCACATTGAAAATGCCATTACAGCAGAAGTAAATCCTAGCGCTACCAATAAAGTGATTGACCTTATGGAAGAACAAAAGCAAATCACTCAAAAAGGAGGTACAATGCGACTTGGAGCTTGGGATTGTTCTCTGAAAAAAGATAGTAAAATTTATGATGCTTACAAAAAAGAAAATATTTCTGAACGCCACCGCCACCGATATGAATTTAATAATAAATACAAAAAAATTCTTGAAGATGCGGGACTACTCTGCTCTGGTATCAACCCTACAACAGGCTTAGTAGAAGTTATAGAAGTTCCTAATCACCCGTGGTTTGTAGGGGTTCAGTACCACCCAGAATATAAAAGTACTGTAGCTAGCCCTCACCCACTTTTTGTGGCATTTATAAAAGCTTGTTTAACATATAAATTACAAAAATAATCTTATTCAATGGAAGAAAGAAAACTTGATACAAGAACCATTATTGGCTTTGCTTTAATGATGGTTGCTATAATGTGGATTTTTTATAATCAGCCCACTGCTCAACAACAAGAAGAAACTAAAAAAGAAACCGTTACAACAGATAACAAAGAAGAAAAACATAACACTCCTATCAACTTAGCTGACACATTAGCTGTTGCTCAGTATCAATCAAAATTGGGAGCTTTTGGTTATTCTTTATCTTTACCTTCTGCAAATGAGAGTGCTTTTACAGAAATAGAAAATGAAGTTATTTCTCTAAAAATCAGCAATAAAGGAGGACAAATTACAGAAGTTTTTATAAAAGATCAGCTTACATATGATAAAAAACCTGTTTATCTAATAAAAGATAATAACTCAAATTTTGGAATTGAATTTACTACAAATGATAACAGAACCCTCAATACAAGAGATTTATTTTTTGAGCCTTCTGTTTCAGGAAAATCAGTTTCATTGAAACTAAAAGCGTCTGAAAATCAATATATTGAATATATATATTCACTTAGACCAAATGAATATATGCTTGATTTTCAAGTTCGTTCTGTTGGGTTAAATAATACTCTTAACCAACAGAAAAACAGCACTCTAACTTGGGATTTGACTACTCGTAGAATGGAAAGAAGTGTAACTTATGAAAATCGTTACACACAGGCTATTGCTCAATACGAGGGAGATAGAATTGAAAAACTTAGTGAAGGTAGTGATGACCAAGAAGATATTAAACAAACAAATTGGATAGCTTTTAAACAACATTTATTCAGTTCTTTTTTAATTTCTGATAAGCCTTTTTCTTCTGTAAATATTTCCTCTAATAGTTTGGTAAAAGAAGAAGGAGAAAATGAACATTTTACGAAAAAATTCCATTTTTCTGCACCTTTAAGTTTATCTGGTGGTGAGTTTAATGAGCCTTTTCATTTGTATTTTGGACCTTCTGACTATAAAATATTCAAAACTTATGATAAAAAATATGAATTAACTAAAGCTATTCCATTAGGTTGGGGTATTTTTGGTTGGATAAATAAAGGTTTTGTTATTCCTGTTTTTGATTTTTTAAGTGATTATATGTCAGTAGGTATTGCTATTATAGTTCTTACCATTATTGTTCGTATATTATTATCTCCTATTCAGTATAAATCTTATCTTTCACAAGCCAAAATGAAAGCCTTAAAACCTGAAATAGAGGAAATCAATAACAAATTCAAAGAACCAATGAAACGCCAACAAGAAACAATGGCTCTCTATAGCAAAGCTGGTGTAAATCCAATGAGTGGCTGTATACCTGCTTTATTACAAATGCCTGTTTTCTTTGCTTTATTCAGTTTCTTCCCTGCGGCTTTTATCCTCAGAAATAAAGAATTTTTATGGGCAAAAGATTTGTCTTCTTATGACTCTGTATATCAGTTGCCTTTTTCTATTCCATTCTATGGAAATCATATTAGTTTGTTCCCTTTCTTAGCCTCTGCGATGACTTTCATTTATATGTTAATGACCACAGGGCAAATGCAACAACCTAAACAAGAAGGCGTTCCAAGTATGAAATTTATGATTTATCTTTCGCCTATTATGATGTTGTTTTTCTTTAACAACTATGCCAGCGGATTGAGTTTATATTATTTTATTTCAAACTTGATTACAATATTAATTATGCTTGCTATAAAATATTTAATCATTGATGAGAAAAAAATACACGCTAAAATAGAAGAAAATAAACAAAAACCTCGTAAAGAAAGTAAGTTTCAACGAAAAATGCGTGAAATGATGGAGCAGGCAGAAGCACAACGCAAGCAAAATAATAAATAAAACCAATAAAAAAAGAGTAATTTAAAAAATTACTCTTTTTTGTTTTTTTATGGTTGTACATTCAAACTATCTTTATTAAGAATATTTTCCAATTTATTATTCAAATCTTCTTCATTTATAAAATTAATATAATTTATCAAAGAAGCAAAAGATTTTCTAATGTGTAATATTCCTTCTTGTACAGCTTCTTTACTTAAATTAGGGTCTTCTTTTACATTACTTGAAAGCTCTCTGACATAAGTTTCAAAAAGTTTAAGCCGAGCTTTTATTTCATTTCTGTTAAGATTTTCAGGGAAATTATTCTTTGCCCAAAGTTGTTTAAGTTCATCCTCCATTTGAAAAAGCCAAAAATATACTCCTGTATAAGAACTTTTTACATCTTGTTGATTATGAAGCAATTTATCTGAAGATTTCTCTATCTCTCCTCGATATTTCATAGGTAATAACAACGTAGAACGATAAAATGAAATATATTCATTTTCTGCATCTTTATCATTATAATTCACTGAAAATAGATATGTTCCATTCAAAGGTGAGATTATTTTCATATCTACTTTTAGCCAATTATCTGACAATGAGGTAAATTTTGTATATTCTTGCGGAATATTATGTTGAAGAGAATCTAAATGAATAAATTGTTCTTGTACAATTTTCTTATCTTTTTCTCGTAAAATTTCTATTTTAATATTATTAATATTTGAAGTATTTTGCACTTGAATAGAAAAAGTGTAAGGCAAATCTTTCAATAAAACTTCTCGCCACCCCATTGATGAATATTCATCTTTCTTGTTCTTTATAAATCTATAAATAGTATCTGAGAGAGACTCTGCTGCACGCCAATCTTGCTCTATTCTTCCGTTAAACAACTCATTATTAGCCGTATTGGGATATAGTCTTTTATAAATATATAAAGAATCTGGGTTAATATTCTCTAAGATATTTACTTTTTGTTTTTGAGGAGAAATACTAAGTAATATTTGATAAATCGTTTTAAAATCATACCATTCCTTTATAGAATTTACAGATTTTTCTGTCAATTCAGGAAAAATAAATTCCTTTATATATATTGTTTTAGCTTCTCGTTCGGCTTGTTCTTTAGTTTTATTATTTTCATTGCAAGATACTAAAAAACAAAGTGAAATTACCGAAATAAATATTTTTTTATTCATTTTTGTATTTTTATTCTTTGATAATAGGTGTTTCCCAACCATCATAATTTCCGTGAGTATCCAAAGCGATGTCTATCAAATCCCACGTATCTTCATCTATATTTATAGGTGCATTAACTTTGGATAAAATCAATCTATATCCCAAATCTTCTGTCTCTTGTTCTCCTTCTTCGGGTTGTATTTTTTCACTCTCTTCTACTGAAAAATCTAAGGCTTTGGCTTTCTCTATTGCTTGAAGCATATCGGATTCTGTATCAAAATAAATCCAATGTTCTATAAGCCGTTCTTTATCAATAAGGTCTCCATATTTTTGACAATTTGAAATTACACTTCTATTTTGTATAGCTTGCATTTCATAGATGTTAGGGTACAGCCCTTTAAAGAAAATATTCCATTCATTATCCTTAGATATTTTTATCTGGAAAGAATAATCTGGGTATTTATTTTCTTTTTTTCTTATTTCTTCTTCCAACTCTTTACCATTTTGGCTATAAAGATACCAAGTTACATAGCCTTGATGGGTTACTACTGCTACAAAAATATTTTTTTGATGGTTAAGAGGTTGTATTAAATTATCTTCTATGTCATAAATTATCTCTCGTTCTTCATCTGTTGAAAAACCTTGTGCATCAGGATTTTTTAGAGGTATTATAATTTTTACACACTCAATATAATTTGCGATAGGCGCAATATTGTCAAGTGCTAAATTTAAACGAAAAATAGCTGCATCGTCTTCTATCCAGCCTCTATATACATTCCATTGTTGAGGAATTTGGTCTGTCATTTTATTTTGATTTAATATTTAGTTACAAATGAAATACGGAAGCTCTTCACTCTGTTGTAAAATCCTTCCTCTATATAAAAAATATGTTGATTATTTCGCCTAAAAAAATATTTTCTATTGATAAACATTCGTTTTTGCTAATATATACTTACCTATCACATCAAATTCCAAATTTACCAAAGAATTTTCTTTAATAAACTGAAAATTAGTATGCTCAAAAGTATAAGGAATAACCGCTACACTAAATACTCCTTTTTGAGAATTTACCACCGTAAGACTCACTCCATTGACAGTAATAGAGCCCTTTTCTATAGTGATATTTCCACGAGAAGCATCATAATGAAAAGTAAATATTCGGCTACCTTGTACCTCTTCAACAGATTTGCATACAGCTGTTTGGTCTACGTGTCCCTGTACAATATGCCCATCCAATCTATCTCCGAGTTTCATAGCGCGCTCCAAGTTTATTGCATCACCTACTTTCCAAGTAGATAAATTTGTTTTTTGTAAAGTCTCATCAATGGCTACTACTTCATATACTTGGTTTTCAATACTTACGACAGTTAAACACACTCCGTTATGAGCTACACTTTGGTCTATTTTTAGTTCAGAAGCCAATTCACTTTCTATAAAAAAGTGTATATTTTTTGCGTTGGGTGTGATTTTTACTACTTTTCCAATTTTTTCAATAATTCCTGTAAACATATAAATAATTTTATGTATTTTTGCGCGGATAAATATACGCACTAATTTTGGTGCAAATTAACTAAAAAATGACTGAAAAAACAAATATTCGTATAGGAGTTTCTATTGGCGACCTCAACGGAGTTGGTTTAGAGGTAATAATGAAAACCTTTGCCGATGAGCGTATGCTTGATTTTTGTACTCCTGTCCTATTTGCTTCTAATAAAGTAATTGCATTAGGAAAAAAACTATTCGGTATAGAGTTTGCCTACAATGGTATCACTAATTTAAGTTCAATTATTGATCATAAAATTAATATAATGAATATCTGGCGAGAGCTTCCTCCTATTGAATTAGGCGTAGCTACCCCAGAGAGTGGGCAATGTGCTTTTGAATCTCTTTCTGCGGCAGTAAGTGCATTAAAAGAAGGCTTTATAGATGTTTTGGTTACAGCTCCTATTAACAAAAAAAATATCCAATCAGAAGAATTTCATTTCCCTGGACATACGGATTATTTAGCGCAAGAACTTGAAGGAGAGAGCCTTATGTTTATGGTTTCAGATGAATTACGAGTGGGCTTGCTTACTGACCATTTACCTATCAACGAAGTTGCTAAACACCTCAACGAAGATTTAATTGAAAAGAAAATCCGACAAATGGAAAAATCTCTTCGTATCGATTTCGGTATCAATAGACCTAAAATAGCTGTTCTTGGGCTCAATCCACATTGTGGCGACCAAGGAGTTATTGGTAATGAAGAAGAGAATATTATCCACCCTGTTATTCAAAAACTTTATGATGAAGGTATTTTAGTTTTTGGTACTTATAGCGCAGATAGCTTCTTTGTTTCAGATTATAAACATTTTGATGCTGTTATTGCTCCTTATCACGACCAAGGTTTAATTCCTTTTAAAATAATGTCATTTGGCAAAGGTGTTAATTTTACTGCTGGTCTTTCAAAAATACGTACTTCTCCTGACCACGGAACTGCTTACGGAATTGCTGGTAAAGGAATTGCAGATGAAAGTTCTTTCCGACAAGCTGTTTACACAGCTATTGACATTTACAGATTACGTACTGAAAATGAAAACCTTATAGCAAATGCGTTAGATGTTTCTACTTTAAATAAAAATCTTAATTGGCAATAACAAAGGTAAAACACTTAGAATCAATCAGTTAAGTAATAACTACTAATTTTCAAATATTTAGCAAAAATATTTTTATAAATATTTGGAAATTAATAAAATAAAATTGTATTTTTGCAAAATCTTTTGAGCCTAGAAGAGAAAAAGATTTTTTTATTTGAATAATTTAAGTATAACCTCTCGTAGGTTAAGGCTCTAATCTCTTTAAAACATACGGGAATATTTTTTTATCAGCAATGGCTGAATTAACAAAAGAACAACAAGAACAATTGAAAGATTTCAATTGGACAAAGTACGAACAAGGTATTGATGAAGTACAAGAAGACAAACTTAGAGAATTTGAAAAGCTTGTAGAAGAAAACTTCGTAGATACAAAAGCAGACGAACTCGTTATTGGAACAGTTACTCATCTTACTGACAGAGAGGCTATTATTGACATTAATGCTAAATCAGAAGGTGTTATTTCTTTAAACGAATTTCGTTACAATCCTAACCTAAAAGTAGGTGATAAAGTAGAAGTATTGGTTGATATCCGTGAAGATAAAACAGGACAACTTGTACTTTCTCACAAAAAAGCACGTACTATCAAGGCTTGGGATAGAGTAAACGCTGCTCACGATAGCGGAGAAATTGTTAATGGTTTCGTTAAATGTAGAACAAAAGGTGGTATGATTGTAGATGTATTTGGAATCGAAGCATTCTTACCTGGTTCTCAAATTGATGTAAAACCAATCCGTGATTACGACCAATTTGTAAATAAAACAATGGAGTTCAAAGTTGTGAAAATTAATCACGAATTTAAAAACGTGGTTGTTTCTCATAAAGCTCTTATTGAAGCAGATATCGAAGAACAGAAAAAAGAAATCATCGGACAACTTGAAAAAGGACAAGTACTTGAAGGTGTGGTTAAAAACATCACTTCTTACGGAGTATTTATTGACCTTGGTGGTGTTGATGGACTTATCCATATCACAGACCTTTCTTGGTCTCGTATCAACCACCCAACAGAAGTTCTTGAATTAGACCAAAAATTAAACGTTGTTATCCTTGATTTTGATGACAATAAATCTCGTATTCAATTAGGTCTTAAACAATTACAAAAACATCCTTGGGAAGCACTTCCTGCAAACTTACAAGTAGGTGATAAAGTAAAAGGAAAAGTTGTTGTTATCGCTGATTATGGTGCTTTCATTGAAGTAGCTGATGGCGTTGAAGGACTTATCCACGTATCTGAAATGTCTTGGAGCACTCACTTACGTTCTGCTCAAGATTTCGTTAATATAGGTGATGAAGTAGAAGCTGTTATACTTACTTTAGACAGAGACGAGCGTAAAATGTCTTTGGGTATCAAACAATTAACTACTGACCCTTGGACAGATATTACAGCTAAATACCCAGTAGGTTCTCGCCACACAGGTACTGTTCGCAACTTTACAAACTTTGGTGTTTTTGTTGAGTTAGAAGAAGGTATTGATGGACTTATCTATATCTCTGACCTTTCTTGGACTAAGAAAATTAAACATCCATCAGAATTTGTTAATGTTGGAGACAAATTAGAAGTTGTTGTTCTTGAATTAGATGTAAATGGTCGCAAACTTTCTCTTGGTCATAAACAAATTACCCAAAATCCTTGGGATAAATATGAAGTAGAATTTGCTGTAGGTACTATCCACAACGGAACTATTTCTAAAGTTACTGACAAAGGAGCAACTATTGAGTTTAATGAAGACATCGTAGCTTTCATTCCTTCTCGTCATCTTGAAAAAGAAGATGGAAAAAAATTAGGAAAAGGAGATACTGCTGATTTCAAAATTATTGAATTTAATAAAGAATTCAAAAGAGTTGTAGCTTCTCATACTGCTATTTTTAAAGAAGAAGAAGCTAAAATAGTGAAAGAAGCAACTACTCAAAATGCAAATGCTACTACTGAAAAATCAACTCTTGGTGATTTAGATGTTCTTCAAGAACTAAAAGATAAAATGGAAAAAGGACAATAGTGGTTTAGTTTTTTTCATAATTTTTGTTTTAGGGTGTTATCGAAAGGTAGCACCTTTTTACTTTATTTACTTCATAATTTTTTTACTATTTTTATGATTTCAGTTAATGGTCTTGCCGTTGAATTTGGCGGCACAACTTTATTTTCAGACATTTCTTTTGTTATCAATCCACAAGACAGAATTGCTTTGATGGGCAAAAATGGTGCCGGCAAATCTACTCTTTTAAAAATTTTAGCAGGAGAACGTACTCCTACAAGAGGAAATGTTAGTATTCCTAAAGATTTTGTTGTTGCTTACCTACCTCAACACTTAATAATGGAAGGAAACTGCACTGTTTTTGAACAAGTTGCAAAAGCTTTTTCTCAAAGAAATGCTATGGAAGCTCGCATCAATGCTATCAATGACGAACTTACTCAACGTACTGATTATGAGTCTGATGAGTATATGAAACTCATTGAAGAAGTATCTACATTGAGTGAAAAATTTTATGGGATTGAAGACACTAATATCGAAGAGAAAATAGAAAAAACTCTCTTAGGATTAGGTTTTACACGTGATGATTTTTCAAGAAACGTAGAAGAATTCAGTGGCGGATGGCGTATGCGAATAGAACTTGCTAAACTTCTTTTACAAAATCCAGATGTACTTTTGTTAGACGAGCCTACAAATCATTTAGATATTAATTCTATTGAATGGTTTGAAGATTTTTTATTAAATAATGCTAAAGCCGTTGTACTTATCTCTCACGATAGGGCTTTTGTTGATAATATAACCAATAGAACGATTGAGGTTACAATGGGAAGAATTTATGACTATAAAGCAAAATATTCTCATTACTTAGAGCTTCGTAAAGAACGAAGATTACAGCAACAAAAACAATTTGAAGAGCAACAAAAAATGATTAATGAAACGAAAGAGTTTATAGAGCGTTTCAAAGGAACGTATTCTAAAACTCTACAAGTACAATCTCGTGTAAAAATGCTCGAAAAATTACAAATTATTGAAGTTGATGAAGAAGATACTTCTGCTTTAAAATTAAAATTTCCTCCATCGCCTCGCTCAGGAAATTACCCTATTATTGCTGAAAATATCAGCAAATCCTATGATGAAAAAACTATATTTTCTAACGTTAATTTCACTATTAAACGAGGAGATAAAGTAGCTTTTGTAGGTAAAAATGGAGAAGGAAAATCTACTTTCGTTAAATGTATAATGAAAGAAATTGAACATCAAGGAAATTTGCAATTGGGTCATAACATTCAAATAGGCTATTTTGCTCAAAATCAAGCCTCTCTTCTTGATGGTGAACTTTCTGTTTTTAAAACAATTGATGAAATAGCAGTGGGCGATATCAGAACAAAAATTAGAGATATCTTAGGGGCTTTTATGTTTAATAAAGAAGATAGTGAGAAAAAAGTAAAAGTACTCTCAGGAGGGGAACGCACTCGCCTTGCTATGATTAAACTCCTATTAGAACCTGTTAATCTTTTAATTCTTGATGAGCCTACCAATCATTTAGATATGAAAACAAAAGATATTCTTAAACAAGCTCTATTAGATTTTGATGGAACGCTCATTGTTGTCTCTCACGACAGAGATTTTCTTGATGGTTTAGTAAATAAAGTTTATGAATTTTCAAATGGTAGAGTAATTGAACACCTTGAAACGATTTATGGATTTTTACAGAAGAAAAAAATGGAAAATCTTAAACAAATAGAACGATAAACTTAATAAAAAAAGCATATATTCAAAAAATATATGCTTTTTTATTACTTAATAGAATTCTAAAGTCAATTTTTCTGTTAAAGGATGAGACTGGCAAGTTAAAATATAGCCTTTTGCCACTTCATCTTCAGATAAAACCTGATTTTTCTCCATTTCTGCACTTCCTTCAGTCACTTTGCCTATACAACTACTACAAACTCCCCCCCTACACGAGTACGAAACTTCTATTCCTTGTGCTAAAAGTTCATCTAAAATCATATTTTTTCTCTGTATTTCAAAATTTTCTTCAAGCCCATTTATAAAAACTTTCATTTGAGAAGTCCCTTCATATACTTTTTTCTGAACTTCTTCAACTACAAAAAGTTCTGTATGTATCTTTTTTTTATCATAATTATCTGAAAGATAATCCTTTATAAGAACAACCATTTGTTGAGGACCACAGATATAAAATCTCTCAAAAGGAATATATGAATATTTATTTTTTAATAAGTGATTTATCATCGCTATATCTATTCTGCCAAAAAAAGCATCTTTCTCGTGTGACTTACTATAAATATATTGTATAAAAAAGCGATCTGGATATTCTTTTTTAAGTTCCTCAATATCAGACAAAAACATTGTCGTTTCTGGTGTTTTATTACCATAAACAAGTAATATTTTTTGTTGAGTTTGAGATAAAGCTACTTTAATAATACTCAACATAGGAGTGATACCGCTCCCTGCTGCAAAAAGAACCAAATTTTCTGAATAAATTTCTGAAATATACGCAAATTTCCCTTCTGGGATAAAAACATCTAAAAAATCTCCCTCTTTGAGTTCTGTATTTGCAAAAGTTGAAAATATTCCATTAGGAATCTGCTTAATAGCCACACTTATTTGCTTTTCCGAAGGAGAAGAGCAAATAGAGTATGCTCTACGAACCATATTACCATTTATCTCTTTTTGAAGGGTAACGTATTGTCCTGCAAAAAAATCATACGAAAAACGCTCATTATCAGGTATTTCAAATGATATTTTTACAGAATCTTCTGTTAATTTTTGTATCCGAGAAACTTTTAGTGAAGATGATTTCATTTTGTTTTTTATTTCCTTCTTCGATTGTTTTTGCCCCATACAAA
>CALFOY010000008.1 GCA_937919265.1 uncultured Capnocytophaga sp.
AGATGTGTATAAGAGACAGAAAGTAAATAGTAAATTATTTCGAGTATTTGAAATATTTGCAGGAGTATTTAAAACAGACTCAAATGCTTGATACTTATAACCTTGTTTTGCAAAATCATAGGAAATATCAAACCTCCAGCCAGAGAAAGTATAACCTACTCCGAAAGAATATCCTATTAAATCATCTATTTTTCCTTTATAAGGAGATTGTTCGTAACGAGTTCCTGCACGGAAACTAAATGATTTCAATCTGTATTCTCCACCAAATCTAATAATATTTACATCTCCTAATTCATTCGTAATTATTTCATTTTGAGACGTTAAGAAATCACTTTTAAACTTAGTAGATTGATATCCTTTATAAATATAATCTAAACTAAGCAAAGCTCTTTTTCCAAAAACATAAGCCAAACTGGCAGTCCAAGAAGATGGAGTATGAAGTTTATATTCTTCATACAAATTTACATATTTAGGGTCTATTACCCTAGTAACCAAGTTTCCATTTTTATTAATTTGTGTTTTTAAATATTCACTGGTTTCATCTTGCAAAGAATACCAAGTAGGAGACTCATATGCCAAACCTAAACGCAAGCCTTCTGTTACTTTTGCTATTGCTCCTAATTGAAACGAAAAGCCGTTTCCTGTGGTTTTAGTATTAACTTGATATAGACTATTTTTTACATTACTAGAGTTATAATTCTCTGTTAAAAATTTAGTCTCCAAATAATTAACATTATGAGTATTAAGATTCAACCCCAAATAAATATTTTCTATACGTGCAGAAAAATTAAAATTATATTTTCTAATTTCTCCCTCTGTTTTTATATCATACTGTTGTAATGTAGATAAAGCAGAAGCATTAGAGGTATAACCTGTTTCGGTAGGAGAGTTTGAGTTAGGATTTATTAACTCAGACTGATAACCTAAAAATGCTTGTTGGTATCTATAACCATAGTTCTGTCCTAAAAATCTATAAACTGTTGGAACAGATTCTCGCTCATTTTGATTAACAATCAAATTACTATGGGCTATTCCATTTGCAAAATGAGTAAAATAATCTCCTAAATTTCTATCAGATAAACCTGAATAATAAATTTCTTTACCATCAAAGTTTTTAGGAAGACTATAATTGAAAGCAAAAGAAAAACTCTTTTTATTGTCATTAGTAGGTACAGAAATTACAATTCCAAACTGATTTATATTAAAATCAGAAGAATTATTTTTCTTACTAGAATTAGCAAAGGTACTTTTAGTATCAATAGATTCATTTCCAAGGGTAAAACCTATTTCACTACTTGAAAAAACAGAACTTCCAGCGGGATTTATTCCAATAGCTGAAAAATCTCCTCCCAAAGCTCCAAAAGCACCACTCATAGCTTTAAAGCGAGCTGTTCCATTTAAATCTTGTGTAGAATATCGTAAAGCATCAGTGATATTTTGTGCTGAAACAATTGTTGTTACCAACAAAGATACTATAGATAATTTTCTTTTCATTTCTAATTAGTTTTAAATTTAACTTCCTCTTCTTCCGTTAGATGTTCCGCTACTTCTGCCAGAGCTTCCACTATCATAGCTTCTTCCAGAATTGTAATTATCATTACTTCGGTAATAGTCGTTATTATAGCTTCGGTTATAATTATTATTGTAGTTATTATTCTCATAACCTCTACCAGAGTTGTAATAATAGTTATTATTATTACTTCTATTATAGTCATTATTATAACTTCTGCCAGAGTTGTTATAATTCTGAGTTTCATCTCGTCCTTGGTTATATTGGTAAGTATCAGAATTTCTTCTTGATTGTTGATAATAACCGCTTCTATTAGAATAATTATTATTTTGGTAATAATTAGTATCTCCTCCTCTACGACCTACAGAAGGGCTATAATTTTGATAATAATAATTATTATAATAAGGATAGTAATAATTTCCATAATAATAATTATACGGATAATAATAACCGCCGTAATAATAATTATAATAAGGGTAATAATAACTATCGTAATAACGCCAACTCCAATAAGGGTTATAATTTCCTATACTAATGCTCCACCCTGTACGTGGATAATATGAGTAATAATTATTATACCAAGCACCTGAACCCCAGTAATATGGGTAATAAGAGTTCCAACCCCAATAAGAAGTATCATAATAATTATTATGAATTGTAATTTCTCTATTCTTAGCATTGCTACCCCAGTTAGGATAGGAGTTATAAGAAACATTTTCTTCTCGCTGAGGAGTTCGATAATTTTCTATATTAGTAAGAGGAGTATAAGGCGAATTTTTTAACTGACTATCAAAATTCTTATATTCATTTGCTTTCTGTGTCAAATAGGCTTTGTAACTCCCCTGAATATTATCATATTGATAATCAGTATTTTCATAAGCATAATTTTTTTGATATCCACTTTCTCCGTAGATACCATCATCATATGCAACGCCACTAAATGCTCCGCAAGAAGCCAAAATAGAAGCTAAAGAAATTCCAAAAATTCCCTTAAACCAATGAATTGTAGTTTCTTTTTTCATATCTTTAAAGTATTTAAGTTTTTTCACTAAAAAAATTTCAATTATTCAATAAAAATTTGACTATTAAATAATTAATTCGTACTTTTGCACAAATGTACAATTTTTGTGCCAAAGATTTTAGTATGAGTAAAAATTTAACATCAAGAGCAGAAGATTATTCCAAATGGTATAATGAATTAGTAGTAAAAGCAGGGCTTGCAGAAAATTCTGGCGTACGTGGCTGTATGGTCATCAAGCCTTACGGATATGCCATTTGGGAAAAAATGAAAGATATTTTAGACAAAATGTTCAAGGAAACGGGGCATCAGAATGCTTATTTTCCTATTTTTGTTCCCAAAAGCTATTTTGAAGCTGAAGAAAAGAATGCTGAAGGTTTTGCTAAAGAATGTGCCGTAGTTACCCATTATCGCCTTAAAGCTGACCCTACACAAAAAGGAAAGCTAATTGTAGATCCTGAAGCAAAACTAGAGGAAGAACTCATTGTACGCCCTACTAGTGAGGCAATTATCTGGAATACTTACAAAAACTGGATACAATCCTACCGAGACCTTCCTATCCTTATCAACCAATGGGCAAATGTTGTACGTTGGGAGATGCGCACACGCTTATTCTTACGTACTGCAGAATTTTTATGGCAAGAAGGACATACTGCACACGCTACCCGAGAAGAAGCATTAGAAGAAGCTCAAAAAATGAACGATGTTTATGCCTCTTTTGTAGAAAACTATATGGCTGTGCCTGTGGTACGAGGTAAAAAAACAGAAACAGAACGTTTTGCAGGAGCTGATGATACCTATTGTATAGAAGCCCTTATGCAGGACGGGAAAGCCCTACAGGCGGGTACATCCCACTTCTTAGGACAAAATTTTGCTAAAGCCTTTGAAGTAAAATTTGCTAACAAAGAAGGTGTATTAGACTATGTATGGGCAAGCTCTTGGGGAGTATCCACTCGACTAATGGGAGCTTTAATAATGAGTCATAGTGATGACAACGGGCTGGTTCTCCCTCCCCTACTAGCTCCTATACAGGTGGTCATTGTACCTATTTACAAAGGAGAAGAACAACTACAAGCTATCCGTGAAAGAATAACTCCACTTATACAGGAGTTAAAAGAACGTAATATTTCTGTAAAGTTTGATGATGATGACACACAAAAACCAGGGTTTAAGTTCCACGAATACGAACTCAAAGGAGTGCCAGTGCGTTTGGCTATAGGTCAACGTGATTTGGAAAATAACACTTATGAAGTAGCTCGCCGTGATACCCTTACCAAAGAAAGTGTTTCTGGAGAAAATATTATAACTCACATAGAGCAACTACTCACTGATATTCAGAATAATATCTATCAAAAAGCTCTAACTTATCGTGATACGCATATCACTGAAGTGAATTCCTACGAAGAATTCAAAGAGGTTCTAGAAAACAAAGGAGGTTTCATTTCTGCTCACTGGGATGGAACTCCAGAAACAGAAGCTAAAATCAAGGAAGAAACACAAGCAACTATCCGTTGTATTCCTCTTGACAGAAAAGAAGAAACTGGTAAATGTATCTATTCAGGAAAAATTTCTCAAGGTCGAGTACTTTTTGCTAAGGCTTATTAATATAAAAAAGGATTTTTAATTAATTTTAAAAATCCTTTTTTATATT
>CALFOY010000009.1 GCA_937919265.1 uncultured Capnocytophaga sp.
TGACCCTTCTATTTCTGTAGAATCACAAATAAGTTTGGCTTTGCAAATACTCTGTGGTTTTACAGTGGAAGAGATTGCTAATGCCCTGCTTACCTATACCGAAACTATAAAAAAACGACTTCTTAGAGCTAAAAACAAGCTCAGAGAGCATCATTTTCAAATCAAAACCGTAAGCCCAGCCGATATACAAGCACGATTAGAAACTGTACTGCGCTGTTTATACTTATTTTTCAATGAAGGCTATTTTTCAGAAACTAACAATCAGTTTATACGAAAGGAGTTTTGCAAAGAAGCCTTGCGCCTTACGCTCTTACTTGCCGAACACCCTCAAACTGATACACCGCAAGTGAATGCTCTTTTATCGCTGATGTGTTTCCAAAGTTCCAGACTTGAAGCTCGTACCAATGCCACTGGTGAAAACACTCTTTATGAACAACAAGATAAAAGTAAATGGGATAAAGAACTTATACACAGAGGCAACTATTACTTAGTAAAAGCCTGCGAAGGATCACAAATCTCTAAATATCACTTAGAAGCTGGTATTGCCTATTGGCATACTACCCCTACTGACGAAAACAAGTGGGAGTATATTCTCCGCCTATATAACCAACTCATTATCATTGAATATTCTTCTGTAATAGCCTTAAATAGGACTTTTGCTTACGGCAAGGTGTACGGCAAAGAAAAAGCTATTGTAGAAGCTGAAAAATTAGGACTACAAGACAATCGTTACTACCACGAGTTATTAGGATATTTGTATACTGATATCAATAACCAAAAAGCAATTGCTCACTACCAAAAAGCGATTGCTCTTTCTAAATCGGCTAACGAGCGAGCAACACTGCAAAAACAGATAGAACAATTAGTGAAATAAGAGGAGTAGTTTTATTTGGAAATTATTACTATCTTTGCCAACAAAAACCTTAGGACGATATGTTAAAAAATATCACTCTTATCATTGCTCTCTTGCTCACTTCTTTAGCGCAAGCACAAAAAGAAACTTCAACCCGTCATATTGATATCCTCGCTTATAACTCTAATGGAAAACTTTATTTTTATACTCAAAAACAGAAAGACAAGTTTTTAGAGTTAGAATTTGATACTCAAGAAGATGAAAATCTAGATCTAGATACTGATACTGAAGTCTACGATCTCAAATTGGTTTATTATAATGAGGAGGATTTGGAGACCCTTAGCGAGATAAAAGAGGACGACAACAAAATTATCTACCTCAAAGATATACAACACACTACCCCCAGCGACTTTGTAGGCAAAACCTTCAACACACTTCCTCCTATCTATGACGAGGATACTCAAACAATTGTCAAGATACTTAACCCTCACTTGGTTTTGTTATGTGATATCGACACAGAAGAAGAAAATCCTTATCAAAGAACAGATTATTATTCACTACACACTATCCATCTAAAAAAGGGGCGAAACATTTACCTCTTGAGTGATGGAGGAAATATCGAGGGTTTTATGGTACCCTTAAAAGATAAAACCTTGTTTTTAACTAACAGAGAGACAACGGTACTTGCGCCAACTCAATACCCTTCTTCTTATAAAGATAATTTCATAGATTATAAACCAGAAAAACATCTCATAGTTTGCCCCAAAGGCAAGCGTTATGAGCTTATGAATACCTATAAAGAAAAAGTGCTTTCTGGTAGATACGATACAATCTATTATAACAAATTTGGCATTATAGCCAGAAGAGGAAGCAAATTCACTCTCTACGATAGTTACTTACAAAAGAAAGCGTTTAAGCAGATGCGCAGTGCTTATTTCTACCGCAATGGTATTGAGATGCTTAACAACCAAGGAGCAGCATATTACACAATAAGTGGCGAACGTATCAAGAAATTTCCAAAAATCAGTTACTCACTCTGCGGAACCGTATATGAAAGTCGTTATTCATTGAAAAAAGACCCTAAAAAATCTGAACACCCACATTATATGCTTTATGGTTTTGGAGGACCTGCTTCAGATTTTGAAGCCGAAAAACGAAACTATCTTTCTGATAGAAGTGCCGATGAAACACTTTCTTTTATTGATGGTAGTAGGTATTTTGAATGGGATGATAATGACTTCTTTACTGACAGCATCTATCCCTATCCCGAACTCATTCGCGTACAACAAGGGAACAAATACGGACTGTTCAAATACAATTATCAAAAGATTTCAGAGAAAGAATTATATATTGAAGGAATAGAGGAGGATAAAGAAAATGAAGAAGAAAATAGCTATAAACGCAATGTACGCAAATATGCTTCAGCTCATCTCACAGGAGAAGAACAGCTCCCTATCATCTACGATAATATTCAGCAGCATAAAGATGGGCTTATCTATTTCTACAAAGATAATAAGATAGGTATCTACCCCCAGCATAAAAAGGTTTTATACGACAAAATAGAACCCCAAACCAGCTCTTTCTATCAGATTGTAAAGAAAGGCAAAAAAGGTTATCTGGACATCAGAACAATGAAAGAGTATTTTTAATCCTTTATTACTTTTATAATTTAAAACTACAATTTCCTCACTATATTAGCAAATGAAAAAGAAAATGATTTATATCCTTATAACCTTAGTGTTATTCTTGCTTGGAAGAGGGGCTTACTATATATTCCGTCCTGCGCTTTTTGCAAAACCTACGGGCAAGTATGCCGTTGGTACGGTGAGTTATTGGGTAACCGACCCTGATAGGGAAGAGATTTTTATCACTGATAAACACCAAGCCAGACAAATCCCCATACAAGTGTGGTACCCTGCCGAAAACAGCTCTCAGAGCGATTACGCCCCTTATATCCCTGAAGCTACCAAGGTGAGCGAGGCTATTTCAGAACTTTTACATATTCCGAAGGCGTTGCTTTATCCATTGCAATTCAAGCGCTCAAATGCCTTAGTAAAAGCTCCTGTAAACAAGGAAAAATCCCAATATCCTGTACTTCTGTACCTCACAGGACTTTATGGTCACCGATGTATAAGCACTTTTCAGATACAAGAATTGGTCTCTCAAGGCTATATAGTGGTAGGTATTGATTGCCCTGTGGCTGTAGCCTTGGCAACGTTCCCCGACGGCAGTACGCTCAAAAGCCTGCCGCGAACACTCATCGACCCTATGCTCAATGAGAGTCTTACAGAAGAAAATCCACTTTTGAGTTATAAGGGAAAAACCTTTGAGGGGGGATTGATAGCCTACTTCGCCAAAGATGTATTGCGAGTAATAGATTTCCTTACTGCGCTCAATATAAACGACCCTAATCATCTTCTTTACAACAAACTCAACTTGGATAGATTAGGAGCTTTTGGGGTCTCTCTCGGGGGAGTTATCGTATCGGAGGCCTCATGGAGGGATAGACGTATTAAGGCAAGCTTAATTATGGAATCTCCCATTCCTAAGAAGATAGCACAAACAGGTTTGCCTGTTCCTACAATGGTTATCACACGTCCGGCAGAAGCTATGCGTGCTGAACGCAAGAAATCGGGAGGATGGACAGAAAGTGACATAGAGCAGCATCTCAGTACAATGAGGGCTTTGTTTGAGAATACAGCTGAAAGTGAATTTGTACAACTTCCTGATATGTTCCATGTGGATTTTACCGATGTACCCTTGTGGGTGCCTTTTCCTCATCTTTTGGGATTTAGTGGTAAAACCCCTATAGAGCAGACCCATGACAAACTGAATGGACTTACCCTTACTTTTTTTAAAGAATACTTATAATAAACTATATGAAACACTTCATTACATTCCTATTATTCCCGTTCTTAGCAGCGGCACAACCTATTATTAGTTGTACAGATGTGATAAAACCTTATGGAGACTTCCAAAGTCCATTAGCTTTTGAAGAGACCGTAGCAGTCCTTCAGAAGACACTGAACAGCAAAGGCATTACCATTTTTGCTACTATTGAACACCACAAAGCGGCAGAGGTCGTAGGCGAAAGTATGCAGCCCGCCACCGTGCTTATAGTAGGCAACCCCAAAGTAGGCACCGCCCTGATGCAAGAAAATCCTCTCTTGGCTATTGAACTCCCTTTGAAAATCCTCATCTATGAGGACGGTAAAAAGGTAAACATACGCTATGAGAAAATTGCTGCTATTGCTGAAAAATACCATATAAAGCAAACCTTCAGCACAGCAGAGAAAATAGATGCAGCAATGCTACAACTGATAAAATCGTCAATTGGGGAATATTCTAGGGGAACAGCAAATTAATAACTAACCATTATGTATGATTCTTTAAAAAGACATTTTCAGCAAGTACTTCCTTTTACCGAAGAGGAACTCAGTGCAGTAGATCAATATTTTACTGAACATATTTTTGCTAAGAAAGCAATGCTTTTAGAGGCTCCTCACCCTTGTAAATATCTCTTTTTTATCGTCAAAGGTTGTGTACGTCATTTTCACACCAAAGATGATGGTAATGAAAAAACCTGCGATATTTCACTTGAAAACCAATGGACAACCGCATTTATGAGTTTCAACAGCGGTTGTCCGTCTAATCTCTCGTTACAAGCCTTAGAGGAGACAACCGTCTATCGTATCAGTAAAGAAGACCTTATTTCTCTTTATGCTGAACATCACAACTTTGAAACTTTCGGACGCTTAATGGCAGAGCAGATCCTACAACGAGCTACCGATACCGCTATGTACCTCGCTGCTGATAAACCCGAAGAGCGCTTTGAGCATCTGTTGCACTCGCGCCCGGAACTCTTCT
Source organism: uncultured Capnocytophaga sp. (assembly GCA_937919265.1). Classification (GTDB taxonomy): domain Bacteria; phylum Bacteroidota; class Bacteroidia; order Flavobacteriales; family Flavobacteriaceae; genus Capnocytophaga. The sequence goes on from CALFOY010000009.1 coordinate 4,721, forward strand.
TGCGTGTACCCCAGAAGTATATAGCCAATCTGTTAGGTATCAGTCCTGAGAGTTTAAGCCGTTTGCAAAAACGTATGTACAGCAAAAAATCTTAACTTAAGTCAACAAGAGGGAAGCTCATTGTGCCCTACTTTTGCCCCGAATTTTAAAAAGTACATGCAATGAAAACTCTTAATGATTATCAAATCGCTTTAGACGATGTAATGGAATTCATCGACAACAATCTCCTGCAAGCCAAACTTCCCGAAGTTGAAACTGAGTATAAGGCAAACCCTTCCTTGCTTAACAAAGTACGCTTAGGAATTATCTATCACGAAGTAGCCCTAAATTTAGGCTTCTTCAACAAGTACTACAAAGGCTATGCACAAAAGAGTCTTACAATTTTATCAGAATGTGAATCAGCCCCCGAAGCCTCAGAGGCATTACAACCTTTTATGCTCTCCTACAAAGCATCGGCAATGGCTTTAGTTGCTGGAGAAACATTCAAGCTTTCCCTCATTGGCAAAAGTTTCCAACTCTTTGAAACAGCTATACAAAAGTACGGAGCAATACACTATCTTCCTGAATTTATGCGGGGGAGTGTAGCTGAAAATCTACCTTGGTTTTACTTCCGAAAGCGTGCTTTAGCCAAAATCGACTTTGAGAACATCATTCGCAAACAAGCTCAACACCCCGAGTATGCCTCTTGGAAAATAATGAGTTTTGTGTATTGGGCTTGGGCAAAACAGCACCCTCAGCGCAAATACCGCTCGCAAGCCCTTGCGTATTTGCAAAAAGCTATAGAACTTGATCCTCATTATTTGGCAGGGCGCAAGCGCTCGGAAGAGTTAATGGCAAAATTTGCTAATTAAAAAATGAAAATACACTACTAACTGCACTTTGCCAAAGTCTCTGTTCTTTCCTCTTATGGTATTTCTCTATTGTAGATGTAGTGGCTATATTAACTGATAGTCCTAACCCTCAGACCTATTGGCGTGTATTAAGTTCCTAGTTAGGCTACACTCACTGATATTATCACCCAACAATGGAGTGGCTTTACCACCAAAGAATACAAGCAGTATAAGGGACTCAAAAAAGAGAACTTACGCGATAATATGACTAACTAAGGGACTATTTAATTGACAAATGAGCAAAAAGGGAAGTCTGTTTTTAGGAAGAAGATTTCTGTTCTAAAATCATCTTTGTAATGGTTTTGCCATTTAAAAGGCAGAAAAAGAACATCCCTATAGTGATAATGCTGTAACAATAGGCAAGTTTTACACCACTTACTCCCATAAAATATAATAATGATATAGTGAAACCTCCGAAGAAAATCAGTAAAAATGATGTGTATAGGACGACTTTTATCAGATAACTCTTCCAGTGCCATTTTTCTAGGAGAAAATTGATAAACAAGGAGAGTAGTAACAGCCCCACAGGGAGCAGAAAACTAATTATCAACATCCTATCTGGTTTCTTGTTCAGTAGGGTTTCATACCCAAAGAAAGTATTAAAATCGAACTCCATCATATTGTTTTTCTGAGGGACTTATTTCTAATAAAGTTTTGTCTTTATATCCTAAGATTTTGGCTACAATGAGGTTGGGGAATTCGTGTATCCCTATGTTATATAGGTTCACACTATCATTGAAGAACTCTCTGCGGTCGGCAAGCTTGTCTTCGAGTTGTGATACCCGCGTTTGTAGTGCTGCAAAATGACTATTGGACGATAGGGTAGGATACTGTTCTGATATAGCAAAAAACGAAGCCAACCCTTTGGAAATCTTGTTGGATATCTGAGTTTTTTCTTCTGTGTGTTGTGCGCTGTAATAGGCAGTGCGAAGTTCTGTGAGCTCTGTCAGTAATTTTTTCTCGTGGGTGGCAAATTCTTTGGCTATGGTTACCAGATTAGGAATCTCATCCGCGCGTTGTTTGAGCAGTACATCTATGTTTTTATATGCCTTATCGATATTGAAACGCAGCATTACCAATCGGTTGTAGAGAGTTATCAAAAATCCTATAATCGAAGCTCCTAATAAAACAGCTAAAACGATAGCAATAATAGAGGTATTCATTGTAATAAAATAAATATAATTAATGAAACAATAATAACACATGTAAATAAGAAAGACCGCAATAGGGGTTGGTATTTGTTCCAAAGATTGATAGAGGATACCAAAGTAATTCCTAAGAGCTTATATTTATCATCTTTTCTTAGGAAAGGTACTCCACCTTTGGCGTCAGTATAACCTATCAAAAGAACTTCATCTCCTTCTCTAAGCAGACTTTCACTATATCGCTTTTCTCCACTAGTGTACTGATGGGTATTTTCCATTAAAAAAAGTTGGATTCCCTCAGGCACTACTTCTATTTTCCCAGTCGTATCTTCTATTTCGAAAGGGTTACATTGTGTTTCTTCGTGGATAGTAGAGTAAGAATTGTGTTCCTCTTTATTTCTGTCAATCTTCTCTATTAGATAGTAATAGCCTATGCAGGGTGTCATTTTGATAGGCGAAAAAAGCGGGTTTTTCATCAAGAGTTTCCCTTCTACTTTTGCCAATCCCTTGGCAATCGAACGTATTTTTGAGGTAGGTAAGGAGGCTTGTAGTTTCAAAAAACGTTTAGAGGCATTGGGTAATAAGAGTTTGAGAATAAGGAACACCACCACTCCCAATAGTATATAAGCCGATATATTCATCCAAAAATTACTGATTATTCGCACGATACAAAAGTAAGAATAATTGGTTAATTAACCAAATTTAGAAATAAAAAAATAAAAGTTATATATGAGGCAAAATTATATGTAGTTCGTTCATGGGTAAGGAGATAGAATTATCACTATCTTTGTCCACAAATCGACTACTATCGGAAATCATTATCTCCATTGTACAGCCATACTGATAAAGCCGTGAGGGAGATTGCCTATACTCTTCGGTTTTGATGAAGTATAAATAAGTAAATAAACCCATAAAATCCCTCATGTAGTACCTGCTACACGGGGGATTCTTAGTTATTGAACTACCTATAATTCATTATAAAATTATATTGTGCAAAATTTATTTGTAAAAAATTTTGTTGTTTAAAATATTTGTTGTACTTTTGCCCCCGAAATCAAGAAGTGATGATAGAAGAAAACTTACAGTTAGGTGCTCAGGTATGCTTTCCGCTCTATGCGGCTTCGCGTAAGATTACACAGCAATATGCTAAGTATCTTACTCCCTTAGACCTTACCTATCCGCAGTATTTGGTACTTTTAGTACTCTGGGAAGAAGGCTCTCTCACGGTAAATGCTATAGGAGAAAGGCTCTACTTAGACAGTGGTACCCTTACCCCTTTGCTTAAGCGAATGGAAGCCAAAGAGTTGCTCACTCGTATCCGCTGCAAGAAGGACGAACGCATTATGTGGATAGCACTGACCGAAAAAGGCCAACAGTTACAAGTAACCATCAAAGACATTCCTTCGCGATTGAAAGAGTCAATAGCGCTAAGCGCTCAAGAATTAGAGACTCTTAGGACATTAGTATATAAAATCCTTAAGTAAAAATAAATAACAAAGTAAATAAAAAAAGAATTAATATGACAGCAATGTACACAGCAGTGGCTACCGCTACCGGAGCCCCTAATAGAAAAGTAACTTCCGACAATGGCGTATTAAGCCTCGAACTTCGCTCTCCTAAAGCCTTAGGAGGCGCTAATGACGATTATACCAATCCAGAGCAACTCTTTGCAGCAGGGTATGCAGCTTGTTTTGATACCGCACTGAACTTGGTTATCAAACAAACTAAAGTAACCACAGGGGTGACTACTGTAACAGCCCATGTATCTATAGGAAAGCTTGATACTGGAGGTTTTATCTTTGCCGTAACTTTACAAGTGAATGTACCTGGGGTATCACTTGAGCAAGCCAAAGAACTTGCGGACAAAGCACACCAAGTATGTCCGTATTCTAACTCTACTCGTGGGAATATAGAAGTAACTACAGAGGTGACAAACAACTAATTATAAGAAATAGAAAATATGAATTTTTTAGAAATCGCACAAAAGAGATATGCTGCCAAAGCATATCGCAATGAGAAGATAAGTGAGGCTAAAATCAAGGAATTGGCCGAGATACTCCGCTTAGCTCCTTCTTCAGTAAATAGCCAGCCTTGGAAATTTGCTATCATAGGAGATGAGGCACTCAAGGCAGACTTGGCCGCACATTCGTTCTTCAACGAGCAGAAGATAAAAGATGCCAGTCACCTTGTCGTGTTTTTTGCATATGATGATACAGCCGCTTTTGAAACCTATTTCAAGGCCAATCAGCCACAACCTATAGTTGATTATTACCAGAGTGTAAAAGCAGGTGATGATGAAAGAGCGAAGGCGTGGTTCCAAAAACAAGTGTATTTGGCAACAGGTTTCTTTGTAGCCGCTTGCGGAGCAGAGGGTATTGATGCGACTCCTATGGAAGGTTTCGATGCTGCTTACTACACTGAAAAATTGCAAGTAAAAGGCTGTAAAGCGGTACTTGCTGTAGCAGTAGGTTATCATAGTGAAGCCGATAGCAACCACCCAAGTAAGACTCCTAAAAAGAGACTTCCACTGGAAGAAGTAGTGGAAATTCGCTAATTAGGTTGTAATAGATAGACAATAACTAAACTCCCCGTAGTGAAGGCCGTATAGGCAGTTACTATAGGGAGTTTTTACTATTATTGGGCTTCTCGGGCAATTCTGATTTTTCTCAGCCATAAACCTACACCGAGGTATAGCAGACAAGGGATCATCCCCGAAACTGGTGAAATAAGTATCTCTCTACCTGCTTCAATGAGAATATGCTTGTCGTATATCAAACTGTTGATAGTCGTATCCTCAATAGCGTGCATCCACACCCCAGCCCATATCGACTTGGTAAGGCGGAAAAGTTCCGTATACATCACCGTCCACGAGGTGCAGCACACCAATGCCATTACGCAAAAAGTAACCTTATCGTAAGGGAATATGGCAAATATCTGTTCGGGTTTTATGAAGTAGAAAAAGTAAGGCCAATGCCACGAGC
>CALFOY010000010.1 GCA_937919265.1 uncultured Capnocytophaga sp.
CACGACCATAATTTCTATGTGCCACGCCCCGACCTCAGTGCTAAGTACGGCACGCCTAATGCCTGCAATGCCTGCCATAACGATAAGAGTGCCCAATGGGCTGCCAAAGCAGTGGTGCAGTGGTATGGCAAAGAGCGGAAGCCTCATTTTGCCGAAGACCTCATTATCGGCAGTAAGCAGACCACTGAGAGTCTGCCCCGACTGCAATCGCTATTGCGCACCCCTAACACCCCCGATATTATACGGGCGGCAGCCTTGCATTATTTAGGGGGGCAACCTTCAGAAGCCCGCTTTCCGCTGATAGTCAGAGAGCTGACGGCTGCTGATGCCCAAACGCGTTATCGGGCGGTGATAGCCTTAAGCGAGTACCCTCTATCGCGCTACGATGCCCAGTTGCTACCGCTGCTGACCGATAAGGCGAAGGCGGTGCGTATGGTAGTTGCTAATGTGATACTTACCCAAAAAGGCTGGGACAATGCGCGCGCTATGAGTCCGCATTTTGAGAAAGCCCATCAGGAGTACCGCGATTTTGTACTCTCGCAAGCTGATTTCCCGTTAGGAAGTGCTACGGCAGGCGACTATTTTGTGAAGATAAACCAGCCCGTTGAGGCTATTCGCTTCTACGAGCGTGCGCTTCAGAAAGACAAAAATCTGAACTACTTACGGCTGAACCTCGCTACCCTATACAATGGCGAGGGGCAAAACGACAAGGCAGCAGCTGTGCTGCATACCGCCTTGCAATACGAGCCCAAAAATGCTGAAATATACTACTTTTTAGCCCTGCTGTACAGCGAAGAAAAGCAATATGCCGATGCTAAAACTGCCTTTGAAAAAGCGATGCAACTCGGTATGAAAGACGAAAACATACAGCGAAATTATCAGAGCCTGTTGCAGCTTATAGCCCAAGAAAAGAAATAAAGGTTAAATAAGTCGTTTGAGGTATCAAAATAATTTCATATATTTGCACTCTGAAAATTAATGTATTATGGAATTATTTAAGGGACAAAGCCTCTTAATATAAAATTAGATAAAAACCAAAAAATGTATTTTTGTATTAAATATCACAAAGAAAAGGAAAGTACTTATCTGTATTTTATAGAAAAAACAGATAAGTATGTTTTATATAATTGGAATAAAAAAGATACTATTTTTCTAAAATAAAAAGTGCTGTTTCAAAATGTATGATATTGATCAAAGAAAATAAAGATAATATATATCAACGTCTTTGGTTTTAGTAGAGGAGCTGCTGCAGCACGTTATTTTATTTCAGAGGAAATGTCAATTACTTCTTATATGAGGGTTGATAGGAAGACACCTATAATCTTTAACTTTGTAGGACTCTTTGATACGGTTGCCTCTTTTGGGTTAATTCATAAAAACGATGTATCTCAGTTAAATTTAAAAATGGGAGCTAAACCTAATAAAGTAGTTCATTTGATAGCATCCGATGAATATCGTGAAAATTTCAAACTTACAAATATAGACAGTACAATAAAACAAGATGAGTTTTTTATATAGAATACAAGAACAAATATTAAAATATGCAAAGGAAAATGATGGAATCAATTCTATAAAGGTTCAGTTATCAAAAGAAGATTTACACAAATTAAGACATCAGTATCTACATCGTTCTAATCAGGATGATGATATGATAGCTATGTATGGGAGATATAAAGAAGGAAAACCTAAACGAGACATTTTACAAGGATAAATTATGAAAAAGTATGTAATAATAGGCATTATAGTGCTTCTGATAGGAACACTCGTTTACTATAGAAAGAATGTAGCTTGGAAGTTTTACAAAGTAAAACATTCCATAACAAAAATAATGAATAAGATGACAAAAAAATACCAATGGCTTATTTTAACCACAGGAGATGAAGGATATACAACAGAAATAGTAGATGGTGCATTCATTTACGATAATGGAGAAAGGGAATATATTCCTTCGGGTCAAAGCTTACGTGCAAGTTTGTTCCACGACTCAGGAACAATGATAGTAGGAGAGTGGGATCGTCCTATCCCTGTAAAAATGGAAATTACCTGGTTTTCGTATGCAGAGAATAAGTTTTATTCAGGTTCTTTTGATTTAGATGTGCCTCGTATCACTAAGTTGTTTCAAGAAGGTTATCTTGACAAGTTTGGCGATACCAGCTATTATGATTTTAAAATTGCAGTATTGCCTGCAGGACAGGTATTGCTCTATTTAAGTGGAGCCAATACTATTTTAGTTGGTGAATATCAAGCAAAAGAGTATATTGTAGAAGGAGATGAGGCTTTCCATAGGATAATGGAAGTACCAGAAATAAGCATTATAAGGGATTGGTCAAGAGAAACTGCTGTACAACAATATCAAAATAGTATGCCGCAACAAACTCAAGAGGAGATCAGAAACAATAAACTTTCAACTCATATATGGAAGGAGGTTATCATTAAATACCCTTGGCGTTTTACCATCCATATTGCGGATAAAGATGATTATCCTCTAAAAATGATTTCACGTCCTTATGATGCCGGCAAGTATCTTTTATTTATTGATGGGGAGAAAAATAAGCATTTTGACCTTGATTTTTTAACAGGTTTTGCCCCTAAACCTATTCCTGTAGAAATAGATGCTGTGTATGATAGGCAAGGAGTTGAATATGTAATAAGGGTTTACCCTGGTAATGTAGGGGGTGAAGAGTTTATTGCTTTGCCTTATGAGCAATATCGCAAGCGAGAGCAACAACTTGTAAAGCTTTTTAAGGAGTTTTATGAAAGGATAGGAAAACAACCCTTTGATCTACATTTAGAAATAGATGAAAAATTTGAAAATCCTAAGCTATACCTAAAAAAAGATGATATAATGCAGGAAATCCCCGATGTAGAGTTTGAGCTATTTAATAGTACATTTAACATCCAATTATATCCAAAAGAGTAATCTATGAAAGGCACTTACTACAAAACTCCCATAGACTTCAAGGCACTGATAGAGAAGCGCGACCTTGCCAAGACCACCTTAGATACCTCAAAAAATTATAAAATTTGAATGTTATGAAGTTTCTTAAAAAAATAATCACAATAACCGTTTTTAGCATACTAACATTTAGTTCTTGTCAAGATTATAATAACAATATAACAACAGCTATGACAAATAAAAAAGAGTTTTCGTATGCCACAACGGCAAGTGCCCCAAAAGGTTATGGTATAGAGGTTTACTATGGACTTTTTATGGATGAAAATGGTGAAATAATTGCAGCAATACCATGCTCTGGAGTTGAATATAAGTCTTGGCAATATGATGGCAGCGAAGGAGTACAAGGAGGGCATATTGTTCCCTCACATATCGAATATGTTTATCTTTCATTGATAGAAAAGAAGTTTTATAAAGTAGACGCTGACCTACCGAGAGATAAGATGTTGAAATATTTCCAAGAGGGTTATACATTATGGGAGGAACGAGAACGAGATGAGCAAGGTAACTATGCACATAGTACTTATAACAAGATTACCGTAGGGGCAGCACCTGGTGGAGTTATTGTAGTATGGTTATCAGGAAAATTTAACAGAGTAGAGATTTGCAGGTTGCAAGCTGAAGAAGTGTTTGTGGATAAGAATAAGTTTTCAGAAAGCTTGGGATATAATTATGACCCAAAGGAAACGCAAGAAGCCTTTTTTGATTATAATTACGATTATATGATATTCAATGGCAAACCAAAATTACCCCCTCCTTATGGATTATGGGATAAATATCGTAAAAGATACAAATATCGTTATGTGTTGGATTCCTATAAAGAAGAAGGTGATTATCTAAAAGGGATGCGTTCACGCCATTATAATGGAGAAGCATTTTGGATAAACTATAATCCTGAACTCTGTAAAGAGTATCGAGAAATGGCTATTCCTTACCAATTGGATATTATGACCTTACAATATGGAGCTGAATTTGAATTTGATGATACAGAAATGATGGCATTGTTTGAAAAAATAAGCAAGAAGTATCCTGAAGAGCCGTTTGAAATAGTATTTAAACCTAAGTTTATGTATAGAACGTATGATGTTTTTGTACGCTGTAAGGGCGAAGAGTTTCCGTTAAAGAAATGCAGTTTAAAAACTGTTTGGGGAAAAGATTAACTATAAAAAAAGTAATTATGCAAGTAGTAGTTGTAGGAAAACCAGATAATGACAAAATTGATGGTAAAAAACCATTAGATATAACTATCGGTGTGTTCTTTGATGGCACATTAAATAATCGAGGTGTCAAAATAATTTCATAATGTAGTATTTTATTATATAAAACATGATGAATATTTAAACGATGACTATTATTTAATTGACAGTGTATTTGTAAAAGGGGACTAACTAATAAAAAATCACAAAATGAGAAATACAATATTTATATTAATTGCGCTATTAGTAATCATAAGTTGCAAAAACACCTCTTATATAGAAGAGATTACTTCAGAAAGAAATGTAGGAATTACCTTAAGAGAGTACTACGATGGTGAAAAAGGTGCTGTAGTAACTTCTTTGGGGATTATCATCCCTATAGAATTTAAATTAGATATCAATTATAAAAATATACACAAAATCACTTCCTTTCGTTATATAAGAGATGATAAGCCTACAGGGGATTATGAAAATTATCGTATATTCAATGGAGATACCAATACACCTATTTTTTACGAAGAAAATAACTGGGGCTATCCTTATTTTCCAAGTTCAATATACTTAATTGACGAAAAATTAGATCTTACAAAAGAAGAAGCGGAGGCATTTATAAAAAAATACCACCCAACAGCTTCTGTCGAAGAAATAAAAAGTGATAAAGATACTATTGTATTAGCTCCTTATAGTAAATTTCGCAAAGAAAATCCTGAGTTTATTGAGAAGTTAAGAAAAGAACCTGATACTTTAACACTTAGCTTATTTTTTAAAAAAATAGAAAAAGAACCTCAAATAATTGACAAAGGAATCCATTGGTAAGGAGATGTAATTACAACTAATAAAAAATCAAAAAATGAGAAATACAATATTTATATTTTGAGGTGTCAAAATAATTTCATGTATTTGCACTCTGAAAATTAATGTATTATGGAATTATTTAAGGGACAAAGCCTCT
>CALFOY010000011.1 GCA_937919265.1 uncultured Capnocytophaga sp.
AAGCCCACTTTTAGAAGTAGGCTTGTTTTGGAAGAGAAAGGAGGATTTTGGCTTTTACAAGGGTTCTAAATCAGATAATTTATTTTCAGTCCCTAATTCTTCAAATTCATTATTAATATTTATTTGAATAATTTTTCTATCCGATTTAAATTTTATATGCCCCACAAAAAGTAATCCCAATAGGATTTGTAATTCATTTTCTTTCTGATAATAGTTTATATCATCAATCCATTTTTCTTTTATAGCTTCATTTCCTGGAAGATTGATATCTATTACTGTACCATATATATTCCATTCGTCACTAATCTTTTTCATTTGTGGTTCTTGCTTAACTTCTTTAGAAATATCTGCTATTTCTATATTAGGTAAATTAGATTTTTCTAAAATGAAAATAGTGTTTCTAAGGTCTGTTGCAGGTAAGGGAATCACTTTTTCTTTATACTGACTATTGTTTAATTTTTGGGAAGTATCATCTCCAGCATTAAATATTATTATTACAATATCTTCTTCTTTATCATTAATAATTCTACCTATTCCCTCCAATAAATTATTATTGTTTAACAAATAACTTTTAGTCTCTGCTCCTAAGAAACTATTGGGAATATATTTTTTAATAGAATACCTTGAAATAAAATTAGCTAAACTACTATCATAACCCATACAAGAAATATCATCATCTACAAAAAAAGATTTATTAGATAATGTTCTTTGTCCAGAAAAAGTAACCTTAAAATCAGTATCAAAATCTTCTGGATTATTAATTGGGAGATACTCTTCCAAACAATTCCCTAAGATTTCTTTAGATGATGCATAAAATTGTTCTATTTTCTTTTGAGATAATTCGGCTCTTTCCTTTCTATCTGATATATGTTCGTCAATAGATTGTTCAAGTTCAATTATAAATTTATCTATTTCAGAATATTTTAGTTTGTAAGTATTCCACAACTCAAGTTGTTCTAAGGCTTCCCTATCTTCTAAAACCTTATTCAAACAGAACTTAAAATAAGTAATTGATTCTTTCCAATTATACAATTCCATTAAAGGTAAATCATTTAAATATGGTTGATTTGTAGTATTAGAATAGTATAGAGTTTTTAGCAATTTATATTGCCTAATAAACAACACACATAAATAACGACAAATCCAAAAAACAACTTGTTTATTTGTTCCTACACTATCCAAATTTGGGAATCGATATCTATCATAACCTATAAAGAATTTTGGAATTTGCTTATATTCATTTCTAAAAAATTCTATCCATTCAAATAACTCTTTCATATCATAAGGCAAAAGCTTATAATCAGGAGGAGATTGTTGAGAATAAGAAAAAATATATTTTAAACTCTCATAATTCTTAGAATAAAGCAATAACCCTCCTACAGCATAATGAAATTCTAAAAACCTTTTACGTTCTTCCTCTCTTTCTATAAATTTCTTTTCATTAGACTTGTCAAAATTCAGTACAATTTCTTTTAGTCCCATCCAAAAATATTGATTAGAATGTGCCCAAAACTTACTTATGAAATCAGTATTATTCCTAATTAATGTGATATTATACCATAGGTTATTATAAGTGTCTTCTGATATTTTAATATATTGAAAGTCATTAGGAATTAAAAAACTTCCATTTGTAATATGGTGTTGGAGAGATATAAAATTATCATCGCTTCCCTCTATAAAAACTTTAATCAATTCTCTTATGAACTCATGATAATAGAAAGGATAAAGTACTCCTTCTTTATTAGATTTATCTTTATCTATAAGATTATCTTTATATTCTTTTCTCAGTTTAGTTCTCAATTCTGTATAGAAATTTAAAATATCTTCTTCTATTCGTTTATCATTTTTTTCAACTGCATTGATAGTTATTTCATTTATAGACATTAAAATATACTGTTTTCTATCTGTTTCACTTTCTTTATGATATTCTTTTGTAAGATATTTAAATAAGTTAGTTATATCCCCTGTATATATAATGACCTCTTTTAACCATAAGATGAATACTATAATTAGAGAGATTGTAGATATAACTACAGATAGTTTAGCAGAATTATTAATAAACCAATTATTCCAACCAAATAATGGTTTAAGTTCAAGTATAAGAAATAATAATAAGAAGAGAGAAATATACAATAGGTATTCAAAATAGTTAGAATTAAACTTTCCTCTTTTCTTCTGAAAACGTTCATAATTGAAAAGAGCTAAAAGATATTTAGCTTTATACTTTTCTCCTATGTTAGATATATTGTTTAGAATTATAGGATATGCTGTTCCTAAAAGTACAGCTATTAAAGGAACACAAATATCTACTATATCATTTATTAAGGGTGCTTGCATCTTATTTTGTTTTATTTAAGACTGCAAAACTACAAAAAAATCCCGAATTAACGGGATTTTTCTTTTTATTCTTTCTTCACATTAAACTCAAAATCAAGTTTTTGTTCATTGCCGAAGGAGTCGCTTATCCAAACGGAGAAAGACTGGTTAGCTTCTGAGGCAGAAGTGTAGTAAAGCCTAAACGCTCCTTTGGAGGCAAGTGGATAAACATCATTAACAAGTAAGACTTCTCCTTGTGGAGAGGTACGCAAACTTCCTTTTCCCTCATACTGAAAGTAACGAATAAAATAGCGGTTCTCATCGTACTGGTAGGGAGAGCGCAACTCACAACGTATTTCTACCGTATCGGTTTTACCTATGCTTTTAGGCACAGGCAGTACCTTTACCTCAAAAGGAAAGTTTTGTTGTACGTCCAACTCTTTTTTACAAGAGGTGAATAGGCTCACACATAGCATTGCAATGAGTCCTATTACAATTTTCTGATTTATTTTCTTCATCGTATTGTCTTTTTAAAGGTTAAAACATATAGCGCAGTCCTACAGTAGCACAAGGACGCAGTAGCTCAAAGGAACTTCCCCACAGAGCTGCTACTTTGCCAGAGCAAAGCACTAAAAAATGATCACTTAGGTAAGTCTCTATCTGCAAACCTACCTGTGCGCCATAGAGAAAATGGTTTTCATTCTTTAGCAAAGCCCCATCAGGAAGGAGGCTTTTGCTGTGATTGACTACCTCATAGCCCAAAAGAG
>CALFOY010000012.1 GCA_937919265.1 uncultured Capnocytophaga sp.
TTTTTATAAAATCAGAAACGTGTTTTGCTTTTTCTTTTAGTCTTTTTTCATATTTTACTTCGCTTAAAGTCATTCTTTCTTGCCCAAAAAATGAATAAGAGAAAATAAATAAAAAAACAACACTAATAAATAACCTAAAATTCATATTTTTTTGTTTAAAAAATAAAATCATAGACTACATAAGCATTCTTTTTGCTTTTTTCAGTCCTTCAACAAGAATATCTACTTCTTCAAAAGTATTATAAAGGGCAAAACTAACACGAACAGTACCCGGTATATGATAAAATTCCATAATAGGTTGAGCACAATGATGACCAGTACGAACAGCTATTCCCATTTTGTCTAAAATTGTTCCAACATCATAAGGGTGAACTCCATTTATGTTAAAAGAAATAACTCCTGCTTTTTTAGATATATCAGAAGCTCCATAAATAGTAATATCTCCTATGGAGAGGATTTGTTTGGTAGCATATTCCAGCAGTTTATGTTCGTGCTGAGCAATGAAATCCATACCTATATTTTGAATATAATCAATAGCATAACCAAAAGCAATTCCTCCGCAGATATTTGGTGTTCCAGCTTCAAATTTATAAGGAAGCTCCGCATAAGTACTTTCTTGGAAACATACACTTTTTATCATTTCTCCTCCACCTTGATAAGGAGGAAGTTTATGTAACCATTCTTCTTTAGCATAAAGAAAACCAATACCCGTAGGACCATACATTTTATGCGCAGATGCTACATAAAAATCTACATTTAATGCTTGTACATCTATTTGAAAATGAGGTGCTGCCTGAGCTCCATCTATAAGAACAGCTGCGCCAACAGAATGAGCTTTCTCTATAATTTGTTCTATCGGGTGAATATTCCCTAATGCATTAGAAACGTGTTGGCAACTAACAATTTTAGTTCTATTAGAAAGAATTTTCTCAAATTCAGATATAATAATCATTCCTTCCTTATCAATAGGAATAGGACGAAGAACAGCACCTGTTCGCTCACAAAGAAACTGCCAAGGAACAATATTACTATGATGTTCAGTAGTAAGTACAAGAATTTCATCTCCTTTGGTCAAAAATGAAGCCATAGAACTTGCTACTAAATTAATTCCTTCGGTTGTCCCGCTGGTAAAAATAATTTCGTATGCTTGTTGAGCATTGATATGTTTTTGTATTTTTTGTCTTGCTTGTTCATAAGCATTGGTAGCTTCTTGGCTTAGAGTATGTACGCCTCTGTGAATATTTGCATTGTAAGAAGAATAATATTCTACAATACTATCAATTACTATTTTAGGTTTTTGAGAAGTAGCTCCGTTATCAAAATATACTAAGGGTTTTCCGTTGATTTTTCTGTCTAAAATAGGAAAATCTGTACGAATATCTTGAATTGTTTTCATCTTATTTTTTTGGCAAAAATACAATTTTTTTAAATAAATAAGGCTTTAATAGATTGTATATTTTAAAAGTTTGAACTACAAAAAATAACATCAAGAAATAACAAGGATATCTATTTAATTATAACTTCCTGAAAATGAGACGGTTTTCAGTTTGTTTTAAATAAAAAAAGACTTGAATATATTTTTTATAAATATTTATTTAGTTTATTTAAAAATAATTATTACCTTTGCTCTGTTTTTATAAAGTATAAAAAATACAATCATCTATTAATCTCAATATTCTAAATTTAACATTTATGAGAAAAATTAAACTATTTTACACGTTTTTAGCTTTTATTGCTTTGGTTCTAAATGCTTGTAATAAAGAGCAAGATAAGCCAGAAGAAACTATCCAAAATATCTCATTAGAGCATACTGAAGTATCTTTAAAAGTAAATGAAAGTAAAATCATTGCTATTCAGTCTGCAAATGGTTCTTGTACAGCAAAATGTGCTGATGAAAGTAAAGTAACAGCCATTATTGAACAAAATAATATAAAAATTACGGGAAAAACCGAAGGAGAAACAACAATAACTATCTTTGACTCAAAAGGAAAACAAGCCGAAATAAAAGTAACTGTACTAAACTTAGTAGTCCCAGGAGAAACTATTACTATTGAAAAAGGTTCTTCAGTTACTAAAACAATTAGTTTTGGCAACAATTATACTGTTACTTCCTCCAATCCTTCAATAGCTACAGCAAACATAGAAGAAAATACTTTAAATATCACAGCAATAGAAAAAGGTAGTACCAATATAATCGTAAAAGACCCAAAAACTGAAAAAATTCAAGAATTTTCCGTTATAGTAAATCCTTATAAACTAAAAATAGCAAAAACAGAAGTAACTTTAGAAGGCACTTCCATAGAAGAAATTACAATCATAAGCGGAAACCCTGATTATACAATAATTTCATCAAAAGAAGAAATAGTAAAAGCAACCATCATAGGAGAGAAGAATAAGGCTATTCGACTACAAGGTGTTTCCGAAGGAAATGCAACTATAAGCCTTACCGATAACGAAAAACAAACTATTACTATCAATGTAACCGTAAATGCTGAGGAAGAAAGTAATTTATTCGAAATTGATGATTATGGTATTGTTATAGGCTTACTTAACACTCCAAAAGGAGCTATAAAATTCCCTAACAAAGCTACTGCTATTGATAATGAAATATTTTATAGCCAAAAAGAAATTACTTCAGTTGATTTTAACAAAGTAATCGACATAGGAGATAGCGCTTTTGCAGGAACAAGCAATATAACAACCATCAACCTAAACAATGTACAAGAAATAGGAGATAGTGCCTTTACAGGTTCTGGACTTATAGAACTAACAATACCTATTTCTGTTAAAAAAATTGGAAGAATGGCTTTTATGAATAATTATAATTTAACAAAAATTAAAGTACTTAACCCCGTACCTTTTGATATTCCAGGAAATGCATTTGCAACTTCTATCGAAAATCGTAATAAACGAATTCTTTACGTTCCGAAAGGTTCAAAAAAAGCCTATGAAGCCAAAGAAAATTGGAAAAATGAATTTAAAAACATAATAGAATTTTAATTATTTTTTCTACTAAAAATCCCTTCAAATGAAGGGATTTTTACTTTCCAATTACTTCACTCGGCTTATTGTTAGTCCATCACGAATAGGAAGTAAAACCGACTCAACACGTGGGTCTGTATTAATTTTTTTATTATATTCAAGAAGTATCTGAGTATGTTTATCATTATTTTTTACTTCTTCAAGTATTTTTCCGCTCCATAATACATTATCAGATAATATTATTCCACCTTTTTTCATTTTTGTAATAACAGCATCAAAATAATTTGGATAGTTTTTTTTATCTGCATCAATAAAAACCATATCAATACCATCTGGCAAGGTAGGAATAATATCCAAAGCGTGCCCTATATGTTGTACTATTTGACTACGAAAAGGACTCTTTTCAAAATATTTGTCCTGAATTTCTGCAAGTTCTTCATTTACATCAATTGTATGTAAAATACCATCAGAACTAAGCCCTTCGGCTAAACAAAGCGTTGCATACCCTGTAAATGTTCCTATCTCTAAAATATATTTTGGAGAAATCATTTTAGAAAGAATACTAAGTACTCTCCCTTGAAAATGACCACTTAACATTCTAGGTTGTAATACTTTAAGATGAGTTTCTCTACTCAATTCTTGTAAAAGTTCAGGTTCAGCAGAAGAGTGGTTTTCTACATATTGTTCTAATTCAGAGCTTAAAAAATGCATTTGTATATTTTTTGAGCCACAAAAGTACAATTTTTTTGATAGATAAATAATAAAAATAAAATAACCTCCAAACTTTTACATTTAGAGGTTATATATGTGAAAAAATATTTAGATTATAAAGAAGCTATTTTTGGCAAAGCATATTGAATTAAGTTTTCAACGGCTTGTTTAGTATCTTTGGTAAATGCTCCCAAAGCACGATTAGCTATTATAGCATTCATAGAAACAGCTTGGTGTCCTAACAATTTTGAAAGCCCATAAATAGCCGAAGTTTCCATTTCTAAATTAGTAATTTTCAAATTATTAAAAGAAAAAGTATGAAGTTTGTCATTCAAATGTATATCCTGAACTGCAAGCCTAAGCTGTCTGCCTTGTGGTCCATAAAAACCAGGCGCTGTTCCTGTTATCCCTTGGTATATTTTATCTGACAGTAATTTATCTCGTAGTTTTTCTCCACAAGCTACAATATAAGGTCGCCCCTTATCACTTAACCAATCTGTATGTTTTATAAATGCCTCTTCTATTTCTATTTCACGAACAGAAGCACTATCTCTGTATGAATGAAACATATTATCCATACCTAAACCGTGAGAAGACAAAACAATGCTATCTACTGGAATTTCAGCCTGTAAAGACCCCGAAGTCCCCAAACGGATAATATTCAAAGAAGTATGTTCTTCTTTTGGACATCTTTTCTCTAAATCAATATTAAAAATAGCATCAAGTTCATTGATTACAATATCAATATTATCAGGACCTATTCCGCTAGAAATCACAGAAATACGCTTTCCATTATAAATCCCTGTATGTGTACAAAATTCTCTTTTTTGGATAGAAAATTCAATATTATCAAAATATTTACTCACACGAGGAACTCTATCTGGGTCTCCTACCAAAATGATTGTAGTAGCAACATTTTCTTTTTTTAGATTAAGATGATACACACTGCCATCAGCATTGAGTATCAGTTCTGATGATTGTATTTTCATTGTTTAGATTTTAAATTTTGTTCAAAGTTACAATTTTTTTGATGAAAAAGCAAATTCTATTTTAACAAAAAAGCCTTTGAAATTCAAAGGCTTTAATTTTTTATTTTTTTGTATTTTCTAGCTCTTGAGCTTGAATAACAGCCATTGTTGCTAAATTGACCATTTCATCAACTGTTGAGCCTAATAGAGTAATATAAACTGGCTTGCTAAGTCCTAAAATAACAGGACCTATTGTGTCTATACTATTTCTTTCTTTTAATAATTTATAACTAATATTTGCTGAATCTAAGTTAGGGAAAATAAGCACATTAGCTCCTTTTCCATTATTGAGTTTTGAAAAAGGATATGATTTTGCCAATTTTTCAGGATTTAAAGCAAAATCTGCCTGAATTTCTCCATCTACTATCAATTCTGGATAATTATTATGCAAATAACTTACTGCTTGTCTTACTTTTTGTGTTTCCTTACTATTTGCTGACCCAAAGTTAGAATAAGAAAGCATTGCTATATTAGGTTCAAAACCTAATAATTTTACAGTTTTAGAAGTTAATAAAGCTATATTAGCCAAATCCTGAGCAGTTGGATTAATATTAATTGTTGCATCAGAAAGGAATAAAGGTCCTTGTTTGGTTAGCATAATACTTGTAGCAGCTATTCGTTCTACGCCTTCTTCTTTCTCTATTAATTCTAAAACAGGACGAATAGCCGATGGATATGAACGTGTATGTCCTGTTATCATTGCATCTGCTTGCCCAGTATTAACCATCATTGCGCCAAAATAATTTCTCTCACGCATTAGGCTTTCAGCATTTGATAGAGTAACTCCGTGTCTTTGTCTGCTTTCCCAATATGCTTTACTAAATTCTTTTCTTCTTGATTTTTCAGAATCACTTTTTGGGTCTATAATTTCTAAATTGGCTGTAAAACCAATTCCTTCTTTAATTTCTTCAATAATCTTTTTAGGACCAAGTAAAACAGGAATACCTATTCCGTCTTCATAAATACGTTGAGCAGCTTTAAGCACCTCTATATTATCTCCTTCTGCAAAAACAACTCTCTTAGGATTTTGTCTTGCTCGGTCTTGTAAAATACGTATTTCTTTGTTTCCAGCACCCACTCTATCCATAAGCTCTGAACGATATGCATCCCAGTCTGTAATTGGTTTTTGAGCCACTCCAGAGTCCATAGCTGCTTTTGCAATAGCTGGTGGAATTTCATAAATTAATCTTGGGTCAAAAGGCTTAGGAATAATATAATTTTTACCAAAAGTTAATTTTTCGCTACCATATACCAAGCTTACTCTCTCAGGAACTGTTTTTTTAGCCAAGTCTGCAAGAGCATAAACTGCTGCAAGTTTCATTTCTTCATTAATTTTGGTAGCACGTACATCAAGAGCTCCTCTGAAAATGAAAGGGAAACCTAAAACGTTATTCACTTGATTAGGATAATCTGAACGCCCAGTAGCCATAATTATGTCTTTTCGAGTTTTTAGGGCTAAGTTGTAATCAATTTCAGGAGTTGGGTTTGCCATTGCAAAAATTATGGCATCTTTTTCCATAGAAAGTAGCATCTCTGGAGTAAGAACATTACCTTTTGATAAACCGATAAAAACATCTGCTCCTTTTACTGCTTCTTCCAAAGTATTAACATCTCTATCTGTAGCAAATTCTGCTTTTTGCTCTGTTAGATTTGGAGAATCTTTTCGAATAACACCTTTACTATCACACATTATGATATTCTTAGGATTTGCACCTAAAGCTACATAAAGGCGAGTACAAGAAATAGCTGCTGCACCAGCTCCATTTACTACAATCTGTGCTTTATCTATATCCTTCTTCACTATTTCAAGAGCATTTTTGAGTGCGGCTGCAGAAATAATTGCAGTTCCGTGCTGGTCATCGTGCATCACTGGGATATCAAGCTCTTCTTTTAAGCGTCTTTCTATTTCAAAAGCTTCTGGGGCTTTAATATCCTCTAAATTTATCCCTCCGAAAGTAGGAGCAATAGCCTTAACGGTCTCTACAAATTTATCTACATCGGTAGCATCTACTTCTATGTCAAATACATCAATATCTGCAAAAATTTTAAAAAGCAATGCTTTCCCCTCCATTACTGGTTTTGAGGCTTCTGCACCTATGTTTCCTAACCCCAAAACTGCAGTTCCGTTGGAAATAACAGCAACCAAATTGCTTTTTGAAGTGTATTTATACACTTTACTTTTGTCTTCAGCAATTGCCAAACAAGGCTCTGCTACTCCTGGCGAGTAAGCCAAAGATAAATCGTGTTGAGTAGAGTGTTTTTTTGTAGGAACTATCTCAATCTTCCCTGGTTGAGGAAACTCGTGATACTTTAATGCTTCGTCTTTTTTTCGTGAATCTTTCATAAAAAATTTTTTAAAAAATAAGATAAACTTTAATTTTTTATAGCATATCTTACTATGATGCGAAGTGCAAAAATACTACTTTTTTTTGTATATTGAATATTTTTTTTGTATTTTAAGCTTTTTTCTATCTTATTTAACAAGAAAAAATCAATTTTTAATTACTAAGGAAACAAAGCTTAGTTTTACACATCAGAAATTAAAAATTATTTTCCAATGATTTATTTTTAATAAATAAAACAGAATACAATAGTCCAATGATTATTTTTTATGTTTAATCTTATATTTATATTTTCCAATGATAGTTATTTATTTTTCTGTTTTGATTATTCTAAAATCTTTTTAAAAATTGAGTGATACAAAACATTATATAATAATAAACGATTGGAAAACATAAACACTTTTGTTTTTACATTTTCCAATCGTTTATTTTTTTAATTTATAAATAATATTTATAATTTCCTTAAAGTATTTCTCGTAACCCAACCTGTTCTACCGTCTGCTATTTTTGTTTTAACCCAGTTTTCAGATTGTTCTATTATTTTCACCTTTACACCTTCGTGAAGTATGAATATTTCTTTAGAATTACTACTTGGTTTTTCATAAAACTTCACTTCTTTATCAAATAAAATAGCATATTGTTGACTATGCAAGTAAGATTTTACTGTATCTCCTAAAAAATAACTACCCACCGAAAAGATTATAGAAAGAACCATTATAGTAAAAAATAAACGCTTACGGAATACTATTTTCGAAAAATAATAAAACAGAAAACTCATAATGAATACCAACATTGAAGATATGGAAAGTATCCCCCAACCATTAGCAGAATTTAATCCACTAATTTTTTCTATCACTCTCTGTGTCCATACTTTGGGTAAAGGGTGGATATTATCTAAAACCATTTGTTGCGCATATTTCAAATTGTTTTTTATAGACAAATCATCTGGTGAAAGTGCCAATGCTTTTTCATAATAGTATATACTATTTGCGATTTCTTCTTTTTTATAATAG
The DNA here is from genome assembly GCA_937919265.1 of uncultured Capnocytophaga sp. GTDB lineage: Bacteria > Bacteroidota > Bacteroidia > Flavobacteriales > Flavobacteriaceae > Capnocytophaga. The sequence goes on from CALFOY010000012.1 coordinate 8,077, forward strand.
GCATTGGCTAAATTAAAATACAAATTGGCTGATTCACTTTTGGTTTGCAATATTCTTTGATAATTATCTATAGCCTCTTGATAATTTCCTTGATTATAAAACTCTTCGGCTTGTTTGAAAAGAGTTTCATTATTTTGCGCAAAGATTGTTGTTGTTGCTAAAAATAATAGCGATAAGAAAAAATGTTTTATCATAAACTTATTCATATTTTAATAAAAATAAATCGAAAATTCCAAGTAAATCATTTTTTTGAAATCATCTGAATTACTTGGAATTTAATTATTTTTTTCCATTAAAGATTTCCTATAAATCGGTCTCTTGGATATTTTACTTTATAACTAATTCTTAATTTTTTAGATTCACTTGGTTTTATATCAGTTTCCCAAGTGAGTATTCCTTTCTCTTGATCAATTTTCGCTCCGGAAGACTCCAAAAGCTCAACAGAAATATCTTTATCTGTACTGAGAGGATATTGGTCTTTAATTGTAATATTTGCAGTTTCTTTCTTATTATTTCTTATTGTAATATCAAAAGTAAAGGTTTGTTCTTGATAGTTTGATAAGAATTTTGTTCCAGATTTTTCAGTTATTTTTTCTCTTTTTATAGATATTTTTTTATCCCTTCCCATACTTACGGGTAGTATTTCGTTTGTTTGGTTGGGGTCTATTATCGTTTTTCCTACATACATTCCTTCAAAAATAATGTTAGCATCACCTCGTAAAAGGTTATATTGTGAATAGTTTTCTATCTCAGCTACAAGGAATATTTCATTTTCTGCACGAGGAGCAGCATAGTAATGATATTTTGCAGGTAATTTTAATTCTTTTAGAGAAACACTATGTTCTTTTCCGTTTGACGCGATAGAGTAGGGGATATCTATATCGAATGATATATTTAACTGATTTTCTTCGACCGAAGTATAATCATCTACAGAAGAATAAGATACTTCTTCTAGTTGTACTTTGTCTTTTACTTTTTCTAGCATTTCAGCAGAAGCATAAACATTAGCTGCAAGTTCTTTTTTTGCAGAACGATAAGTTTGAGCATTTTCTCTACCGAATCGTAAATACCAAGCTGTAAGAAGCGTGATTTCATTATTTTGATTTGGTATTCCACTAGAAAGAGAAAGTTTTATATCTTTCCAATCTATTCCACTGGTTTGTTTCACTAAGGCTTTATAAATCAAATCAATAGGTTTGGATGTATTCTCTGCTCTTAGGTCATAAAAAGGTTCCCAAGAGGCATTTGGCGTTATGTAGCTTACTTTAAAATCTACTTTTTGAGAAATATCGCTCATCACTTGAAGGATAATTTTTCCATTTGATATTTTTTCTTCTTTCGAAGTATTGATTTCTAATCGGGCTTCAAGTTTCTTTTTTAGTTCGTCTAAGTTTTTTTGTTTTTCAGACAAAGCATCTATACTTTCAAGCAAAGCATTACGTTTTGTAGAGTAGTACTCCATCATTTTAGTAAGTTCAGCAACGGAAAGCCCTGCTGTTCCAGAAACTACTTCATTTTTCTCTAAAACTCCCAAAGCCTTTCGGTCTGTATCTTTTTTATTATTAATTTTCTTGATTTCTTTTTGTAGAATAGCGATACTATCTCGAACTCTTTTGGTTGTAGGAGAAGTTTCATCTATTTCGTATTCAGAAATGTAACTTCTGGTAAATTGAGAAGACATTACAGTTACGTTTCTTGGGGCTAATATTTGAATACTATTAGGATAAAGACTTTCTGAAACATTTTTTATAATAATTTCGTTAGTTCCTTTGTTCAAATTAACATTTACCCCGTGTAAAAGCTCTGCTCCACTGAAATAAATAGTAGCACTCTCTAACTTTGCATTGGAAAAAGTAGGTTTTTGCGCAAATAAGAGCGAGAAACTACTAAAACTGAATAAAAAAAGAATTTTTTTCATATTTTTCTATATTTAAATTTAACTTTTCGGCTACAGCTTTTCCTTTCCCGCTACTGGGACCCGATATAAAAGCTATTTTTCCTTTAATACGATTTGGTTCCATTGTTATTTCCATATTTTTTTCATTACCTCCTCCACAGTAGGCTCGTGATACTTGCCTTCCTTATCCTTGGTGGTATTAAATGCCATAGGGTCAAAATGTGGACAATTGAGCTCTAAAAACTTATAAAAGTACTGATGTCCGTAGAACATATAAGGCATAAACTCCTCCTGAAAGTCGTTTTCGCACTCAAATTCATTGTCTATGATGATGCACACAAAAGCAGCGATGTCTTCACGAGTGAGGTCGTTGTGCTTTACAGGGTCAGGCATTGCCAAATCAAAGGCAAAGACTTCAATGCCATTGCTTTCCCACCATTCCCATAGCCAAGTATCGGAAAGGTCTTTGCCCGTAAGCTCACTGAGGTATTGCTCCATTGCCTTGTATTCTTTATCAAATACTTCCTCAGGAGTGTCTTCACTTTGGGCATCCCAAAAAGCCTCATAATCTCTCAGGCGTTTTAGCACGAGAGGATACAGCTTTTCGGCTGTAGCAAAATCGGGGCGTAGTTCTTTTCGTAGGGTGTTCATTGGAATTAAATAATGCTACAAAGGTAATAATATTTTATAAACAATTACTATCTTTGCAATGAAAAATGAATTAGGAAGTTCAGAAAATAAAGAATTTAGAACTCAAAAATCCACCTATGCTATGAAGTAAGTTTTTAAAGAATTGGGGCTTGGGGTATTTATATCTTTTGTAAAACTAAGCATATTTCTTCTCTATTCTTTTGGAGATAGTTTTTCCTGTGTTTTTGTAATAGGCTTCTGTAAAAGGGAGTGCTTTAAGGTAGGGTATATCGCTCTTGTCGCCAAACGCCTGAAAGCACACTGCCGCACTACACATTAGCACTTCGTCTTTTTTAGACTGTGCAAAGCTGATAATTTGCTTTAAGATAGGCACAAAAGTGTCGTGATGGTCTTTACTAACGTTCTCGCCTTTGAGCTGGTGTGATATATTACAAAGTGAATAGGTATATTTTTGTACAAAATCCTGTTGCTCATAGGTGATATTGGTAGAGAAAGTTTGAGCAATTTCTAAAAAGGCAGGGAGCGCTTCCTCAGTAGACAATTCTTCCAATACCCCAAAGACGATATGAAAGAAGTCTTTTGTTTTATAAATCGCTTTTGAAAGTCCTTTTGTACCTTCTTCCAAATAAATGCAAATAGCATCTACCCACGAGGCGAAAGGCACGATAAGTTCATCATTGAGTGGTTGCCAATGGTATTGCGCTACCATTTCTCGCAAGGGAGTAATATATTCCTTATTAGGTGTTTTGAGAATTTTTAGGAGGTGTTCTACCTCCAAATTGCCTTTTTTCTCCAACTGATGGAGCTTTTTGATGTATTTTGCTACTGCTTCGGTCATATTTTTTTTTAATAATTTAAAATATTTAAAGGGACTTATAAAGCTATTTGCGTGGTAAAGACCACCATCTTTTAAACAGGTATCGGTGGAGTGCCCTGTTGAGGATAATTGTTGCCAAAAATGCAATTATCAGATTTCTATCATCGCGCAAATATTCCTTTACTGGAAAAATAGTTTCTTCTTTTTTAGCTAAATAAGCATATTCCTCATTAGGCTTGTACCAAATGTATATATAGTTTTTATCATTTTCCTTTTGAACATAGTTATAAAAAGTACCTTTTTCAATATTCACAATTTCAATAGTAGTTTTACCCTTGTTCACTTGGTTTGAATAAGCCTGCCGAGGGTAGCGTGGAGCCCCTTTTGTAGTAGAATATATGACAGAATCAAGTGTTACAAACCTTTTGGTATAGGTGTCGGGATTAAAGATCATATCACGATGCTGTACAAATGAAATTATCATTAATATCAAACCTCCAATAATCATAGCAAGTAAAGCGGCATAGGTAAAGAGATAAATATATGTAAGTATTTTCTTTTTCATAAAACAACGATTATTAAATTTTTAAACAAATATTCCCTCATATCAATTACTAAACTCACTTGTATAAAAATGATAAATATTTTCCAATCTATCATTATCCATTAAGACACATCCTTACCTACTTGCCTATTAAAAAAGTACTTGCTGGTAGTCCTGCTCCATTTACCAAATTGCCATCAGTAAATGGAGAAAAGCCATAACGCACTTGCACAGGATGTGTCACTTGTATACTACTCACTTCTATCTTATTACCTACTATATGTGCTGTTGCAGGGTAAAAAATGCCATTGCTTCCAGCTACTTCAAAACTCCGCAAAGCCTTACCATCATTACTTTGTAATCCTTCACTGTAATCAAAATCTAAAATAGCCCTTGTTTCACTAAATAGAACCAACTTACACAAAGGTCCTGATGGTACTATATCTTTACGATTATAACTATCATAAAGTGCCCAATAAGCCAATCGTTCCCCTATTGGACGCTTGTTCTTAGGGTGTACATCAGTAGGATGTCCGCAGTCATAAGATACCGCCATCCCCAAATGAGGAGATGAGTAAAGCAACCTACGTTGAGTCTCCCTGAACCAACCCCACGATGGTCTGTTAATACTTGATAACTGCACGTAATAAAAAGGCATATCCGCCTGATTCCAAGTGTTACGCCAGCTCTCCACAAGTAGTGTAAATAGCTTGCTGTAGGCATCCTTGTTATGGGCATTCGATTCTCCTTGATACCATACAACCCCTTTGATAGCTAAAGACTTAAGAGGTGCAATACTTGCTTCATAAAGATAACAAGGTTCATAAGGATGACGCTGATTTTTATCTGTAACTTTAGCGATATTCTCACCAGCACGCTTCCTTACCCAGTCCATTATAAAGTCGTTATTACGCCAATCATTGAGAATACGAGGAAAATTCCTTTCAAGAGTATGCCTATCTACCCAAGCTTCGATAGGTGAACCTCCTACGGCATTACAAATCAGCCCTATAGGTATATCTGTTTCTTCTTGAAGTTTTTTACCAAAATAATAACCTACTGCCGAGAAACGACCAGCTGTTTCAGGGGAACAAGTTTGCCACTGTGCAGAAGTGAAATATTGTAAATGATTAATGCTATCTAATGCCGTGTTAGACCACTGCACAGCATCTGTTCGCCAGCGAGCTTTCATATCGCAAAAGCGAATATTAGGGCGGGTAGCCTGCTGAATATCGTTAGCTCCCGTAGAGGTTTGGTCGAGAGTAAACTCCATATTAGACTGACCAGAACATAACCATACATCACCCGCTATGATATTTTTAAATACTTTTCTTTCTTTCCCTGACCTAATATTCAGTGTATAAGTTTCTTTTGCTTTCAAAGGAGATAAATGCACTTGCCATTGCCCATTAACTGTAGCTGTAGTGCTGTGGTGTTGTGTCCCTATGCTGAGGTCTACACGTGTTCCAGCATTGGCAATTCCCTCAATAACAAGAGGTCTACCATGTTGCAGTACCATATTATCACCATAGATAGCAGGCAATTGTAGTCCTCCATAATCACCAGTGATAGCGCTATATACCACTTGAGCTATCATAGCAGCTCCTTCTGCATTCGGATGTACCGCATCTGGAAGAAGTTGTGGATAGGCATACAAAGGACTATGAAAATCTATTAGTTGTGCATTTGTTTCTTTTGCAATACACTCAATAGCCTGCTGAATTTCCGTATGCCAATCGCGTGTTCCTGACTCAAAACGAGGATGTGTATGTCCTATAGGAGTCATCAAGGCTATGAGAAAATGTGCTTTAGGATTTGCCTTTTTAAAACTATCGATAAGAGCCAGATAATCTGGTATAAAATCATCACGATAATTAGGCCAATTACGCGGGTCGGTATCGTTAATGCCCAAGTGAATAACGACTATATCACCAGCAAAAGCAAGAGCTTGTTTGTATTCTTCTTGTTCAATATAAGGGCGATGACCTTTTGAGAGCAAAGTAGCTCCAGATTTACCAAAATTCCCCACCACATACGGCTTGCCTATTTTTTTTTGGAGTACTGAAGGATAAGCATCTCGTTCTCGGTTTTCAAGCAAATAACCATAAGTAATGCTATTGCCTACACAAGCTACTTTAATAGTTTTTTTCTGTGCAAAGCCCAAAAAGCTTAATCCCAGAAAAAAGAAAAAAAATAATTGTTTTTTCATCAGTTATTAATGATAAATATATTTGTTCAATATATAAAAACTATCTTATAGCTTCAATTATATTATCTACTTGTAGTTTTTCAAGGATATTTTGGCGGTGGCGGTTTACAGTATGTATGCTGATGTTCAGTTTTTCGGAGATTTCTTTGCTGAACATTCCTTCTTTGGCAAGGGCGAGTATCTCTCTTTCGCGCGGGGTGAGTAGTGCATCGGTAGCGGTTTTGATAGTGAAAGGTACCACTTCATCGGTAAGACAGTTTTTTATCTGAAAACGCACTGAAGTATTTGCCGATTGCTCGGGAGCAAGGTCTATCATACCCATAGCCAAAAAATTATCGTCTTTGAATGCCAATAGGCGCGTTTGGTAAATCATTCGTACATACTTCCCTCTATCGAGCACTCTCATCTCATAGATGTATTTGTAAGTGAGCTTTTCTTCCTCGGGGAGTGTATCCAAAAACTCCCATACTTTTTTATCAATTCGTCTTACCACTTCTAAATCATCGGGATGTACCAAATTTTCAATATTGAGCTCTTGAGATGCTTCAATATATTCGGTTACATAATAGTAATGCCCGAATCTATCTAACAGAAAAACAGCAAAACTACCTGCTTCTTCTAAGATTTTTAAGTGTGGAATGTATTCCTGTGCTATTTCCTCTATGCTTTTATCGGTTGTCATCTTAAAAAATGGTTATTATTCAGTATTGTGTAGTGATGCGCACCGGCGTAATTTTGCGCCAAAGATAATTAAATATTTTTAAAAGATGAAGCATCAAGCACGAACTATTAGGAATTTATGTATTTTTATTCTCGTAGCCCTCAGTTGTGGCTGGGTGGGCGTATGGGTGGATGCTCTTACGGGCGAAACAATAGGCGATTTCAGTGATACCAGTAATGGTACTAGCGGAATGGGTATTTTTATAGTTGCCCCGCTGCTTACTTGGCTTGTGTTGCGCACTTTTATGGGTGATGGTTGGCGCGATGCAGGATTGCGTCCGCTTATTAAGAAAAACCTGCGTTGGTATGGGGTGGCAACCCTTATTTACCCTGCGGTGATTGCCGTTACCCTGCTTATAGGCGAGTTGTTAGGCTGGCTAAAAGTACAAATCCGGTGGACGGACTATTTTGCGGGCTTTGGTATTTTTGTAGTAGCCGAATTTGTAAAGAATTTCTTTGAAGAATCGTCGTGGCGAGGGTATCTTACCGCCCGTTTGCTCAGTTTGAATATTAAAGATGTGTGGCTTTACCTCATTGTGGGGGTAGTGTGGTGCTCGTGGCATTGGCCTTACTTTTTCTACTTCATAAAACCCGAACAGATATTTGCTGTATTCCCTTACGATAAGGTTACTTTTTGTATAATGGCATTAGTGTGCTGCATCTCGTGGACGGTGATGTATACCGAACTTTTCCGCCTTACCAAGTCGATATGGCCTGGGGTGTGGATGCACGCTATTGAGGATACCACCATCAATAGTTTGATATACGACAAACATATTTTTATAGAAACGGGCAAACATATACTCATTTCGCCAGTTTCGGGTATTATCCCTTGTCTGTTGTACCTTGGTGTAGGTCTGTGGTTGCGCAAAATCAGAATTGCCCGAGAAGCCCAATAATAGTAAAAACTCCCCATAGTAACTGCCTATACGGCTTTCACTACGGGGAGTTGCTTATTGTGTGTTGTGCTATGACCTAATTTTCTTATTTTCCAATTGACGATTTTATCAGTTGTAGCATTGCTGCATCTATTTTCTCAGCTGTAGCGAAGTTTTGCTTTATATCGTATTTTTCGGCAATAGCAGCAATTTTCTCGTAGCGTATACGTACAATTTTTTCCTCCTTGTAGATAAGTATTTTCAAAGGGAGTTCAATAGCAAAGCGAGGGTTTTCCTGCATTAGGGCGGTTCCTACTTTGGGGTTGCCCACTATAAGTACAGTCGCGGGCTGCATATTTTCGCCTACTGCCTCGGCTGCCTTGTGGTGTTCGATAGTAGCAAAAATGGTAATGCCTTTGCTGTTCAGAGTTTTCTGAAGTGCTGCTACGGTCTCTTCAAAAGCTAATGGACTCTCAAAATCAGCATAAGGTTTTATCTCATCAGTACAGCTAATAATAGGTTGTGCCACTGCTAAGAACGGGAATAATAAGAAGATAATAAGGTGTTTCATAAATATATTCTTTTTTTGCACTCAAAGGTAACCACAGGCTACCTTTAAACGGTATAATATGCAAAAGTACATATTATTTTTTACTTAACCTACTAAATTTGTAGCTTTTGTATC
>CALFOY010000013.1 GCA_937919265.1 uncultured Capnocytophaga sp.
GCTTCTCTATCAGTGCCTTGAAGTCTATGGGAGTTTTGTAGTAAGTGCCTTTCATCATCTTAATTACTAAAAATTCATCAAATTATTTCCTTATTATCACAAACTCATTACTACCTTCGGGTAAATATAACTTAACTGGAAAATCTTCTGCTCCTGATTTTCTCCCTTTTCGGATTAAAGGGCTCCAACCTTTAATATCTAATGGTGAATAATTGTTAAACTCTCGGGTATGTGTTTTTCGTTCTAAACAAACTAATTTTCCTTCCGCATAAAGTTTCATCTCATAGTCCTCTAAGTATATCATATTGTCTGTGCAATTTTTCTTTATTTCTTCGGATTCTTCTTTATAAATACTATCATAATCTGTTTCATAATCATAAAACATTAATTCTTGGTCTGCCTGTTTCCATAAATCCATATATCTCTCCCCTTCTCCATTATTTAAAATATGCCATAACTTCTGATAGTATGCTACTACTTTTTTCTCCAATTCTTTTTTATCCCATTTACGAAGGTCTTGCCCCTTACTCCAACCTTCTAATTCATAAGGCAATTCTGTAAGCTCTACATCCCACTCTTGCTCAAAATAAGGTACATCCTCCTTAGGGGCTACAATAGGAAGGGCTACATCTGCTTTGTAATTTAGTATCTCATTGGTCTCTTTATTTCTGATGTAGCTGCCAAAAAACAAATTACATCTCATAATATTCTCTACTGTTACCAAAGTATCTCCTCTTCTAAAAAGTGGAAATATCTGTAATTTTATTTTACATTTCCCATTTTTTAATACATAAGGATTTAAATCTATGGCTGTGCCCAAAGGCATATTAAGTTCCGAAGCTTTTATATCATTAACATAAACAATTACTGGAATATTGGTTGTTATATCAATCATATAAGTGATCTGTTTTTCCAAGGGTATTTGTTGTGTCTCCATTTTTTTTTGTGCATTATGACAATTAAACAATAAAATAAAACACAAAAATACTAATTGTCTCATAATCTTACATTCTTATTATTACAAACTCATTACTACCTTCGGGTAAATATAATTTAACGGGATAATCCGCAGCTCCTGATTTTTCTCCTTTACTGATTAAAGGGCTCCATCCTTTGATATCTAACGGTGAATGATTATTAAACTCTCGGGTATGTGTCTTTCGTTCTAAACAAACCAATTTTCCTTCCGCATAAAGTTTCATCTCATAGTCCTCCAACGGTATCATTGTGCCTTTACAATATTCTTCTACATCTTCAATTGTATTTTCTACAAGTTTTAAATATCTTTCTTGTGTTGTATAATAATATGAAAATAATTCCTGGTCTGCTTTCTTCCAAACTTCTACATATTTTTCCCCTTCTCCATTATTTAAAATACGCCATAGCTTCTGATAGTATTCTACTACCTTTTTCTCCAATTCTTTTTTATCCCATTTACGAAGGTCTTGACCTTTGCTCCAACCTTCTAATTCATAAGGCAAATCTGTAAGCTCTACTTCCCATTCTTGCTCAAAGTAAGGTACATCAATTGTGGGGGCTGTAATAGGCAAAGGTTTATCTTCATAGTTTAATATCTCATCTGTCTCTCTATTTCTGATGTAGCTACCAAATGATATATTCGAATTTTTAATATCTTTAGATGCTATTAGTTTTTCTCCAGCTTTAAAGGCTGGAAATATCCTCAATTTTACCTTATATTTCCCATTTTTTAATATATATGGGTTCATATCTACACCACTATTTGCTCCTACATAATCACAATCTGCTTTTATATCATTGATATAAAGTTCGTAAGGTACGCGCATTGAAAGAGCTATAATATAAGTGATCTGTTTTTCCAAGGGTATTTGTTGTATTTTCATTTCTCCTGTATTTTGTGCATTATGACAATTAAACAATAAAATTATAAATATAAAAAGTATTTTTTTCATAAGTTAATCTAATTTAAATTCGTACGAAAATCCTTCGTGTATAAGGTATTTTTGCTCTTCGGGGTTAGGTTCATTATCTTTAACACGATTATTATTTTTATTTCTTTTTTCATCTACAACAACTTTTGTAGATACAACAGCGTATAAACCTCCGTATTCACATTTTAAGCGGTTGGTATTGGCATCCCAAGATAGTTCCCAAGTGGCAAAGGCTTTACCTTCTATTCCTATTTCAAAAGATTTTACTTTGCCATATTCTGCTACCATATTTCCCCCACATTCAATTCCTATTTCGATATTGCCTTTGCAAGTAAAGTCTTTTCCTATATCAAACCCATCTAAGGTATGATATGTTAGTAAAGGGGCCTCTATATTAAAACTTCCCTCTACAAACAATTCCAAATAATAATCAACATCTATCTGTATTTTATGTTCTTTTCCACCGCCAAAGAAATCAACCATTGAATTCCAAAAATCATCTATGCTACCTATGGCATCGGCCGCTTTGGTAATCCCAGTTACTACTGTTCCTACATACGGTATCTTTGAGGCTACAAACAATAAATCCAAACTTCCCTTAACACTGATAAGTGGATCCGCTTTAAACTGAATTTCATAAAGTTTCCCAACTTTTGTGGGGAATCGTTGGCTGGGTGAAGGTTTCCATTTTACGGCACCTGCAAAAGTAGGCTGCTCTATTTCTACCTTAAAAGCTATTTTACTTAGTAATTTATTTTTCCCTGCTAAATATTTTTTACGCTTTCCTTCCCTTTCCTTTACTTGTTTGGGTCTTTTTTTGTTATGTTCTTCTATGGCTTCATCAGCCTCCTTATCAAAACATAAGCGGTTTAATGTGTTAATCCCCCACATTATACTATCTGTGAGCTTTTGTATGAGAGAATCTTCTGGAAAGGATAATTTTCCCTGCATTGTATCACCATAGCCATATTCCATAAAGTACTCAAATTCAGTATACTCTAAATGACCGTCGGATATTTCTTTTTGTTCTTTCTTGTTATTTCTTTTTCTTTCTTTTGTAAGAAAACCTTTTTCATTTAGATAACGTTTTTTTATATATTCTTTCGTACCCTTCTTATACCACGGGTTTTCTGTCCCCAATTGGAACCCAGCTAAGAAATAAATATCTTCAAAAACTTCTATATTTACTTGATGATTGATACGACAAGAATTAAATATCACAGCATATTTCTCTGATGGAAAATTATTAAATATCTCAATAATATTAGTTTTTTCTCTTTTTATATTACTTATGTGAAGTACTATCTTTTCTTCATTTCCATCTTTGGTTATAGTTATATTTTCCGAGTTACCTTTTGCTAACGTTATGATACCTTTTTGGTGATTTTTTTCTGTATTTTCAAATCTACAATCATCTGTTTTTAAATTAATAGTTTTAATATTTAATTGCTGTAACTCATTTTCGCTATCATTCACTATTTCTAAACTACTTTTTTGCTCTGGAGTATTTATGTCAAAAAGGGTAATTTTTTTATCATCAATAAAAGCTTCAATTCTGTCATATCCACAAGGATGAAACATTGCAATATTGGTGAACACTTCATTTTTCACAACGGGATTTACTCCTTGAGGTCTTTCATAAAGATGTCCATTTTCTCTTATTTCTAAAATCTTATTCTCAAATCTTTTTATTTTTAATACTTCATTTTTTCTATTATTGCTATATACTTTATCAACGGTAAGATCTGTATTATTTCCAAATTCTTCTTTTAAAATACAAATATCTAAGATTGCTTTTTGTAAATAAGGTTCTGGTTTTTTATCCCCAGAATTTAAAAAACCAGAAACTCCAGGCATCCCATCTTCATTATGATTAACATTATAAACATTAACTTCACAAGGTTTATAAATAAATTTATGAGATAGAACAACATCTATATCTTGCCCATATAATCCTCGTGTGTAAATATGTAATCTTACTATAGAACCTGGTTTAACAGCCCCATTAATAGGGTTATCTCTTAAATCTGTCCATTCTGTTCTTATAATAGAAGCTTTACCTAAACATCTAACAAAGATTCCATAAGGTGTTCTTTTCTTAGGTTCATCATTAGGAAAAAAAGCTTCTAAATAAATAAATCCACCCCCAACTAAAAATGTAGGAAAATGAAACCGCCTCCAATCAGCAGAAAATCCTTTAGAAATAGTTCTATTAGCTGTCATATTATCTCCCAATGGATTTTTGGGAGACAATTGCCATATCCATTGTACTTCTTTATATTTATCTGATAGTTTTTTTATTTCTTTTTCTCTCCTTTTTGTTATTCGTTTTAGGTTAATATCCCTTATTTCAAGTGCTTTTTCTTTATTAGAATTATATGTTCTATTATATTCTTGTGTAGCAGCATCTTTAGATTTTTTATAATTATCTTCTATTTTTTTATTTTCTTTCGCATATTCTTCAATTGAAACTAAAAGGTAATTATTACCTTTTAAATTTTCATCCATATCGACGAAATTATATTCATCTTTAACTACTTTTACAGATTCAGTCTCTAAAACTTTTAAATGTAATCCACTCATAGCTATTCTTTATTTTGTATTTGTAATTCTATATTGTTGTTCAAATCCAATAATGGACAAAGTACTGCAACGACTTCCTTACGAGCATTCTTTATATTTTGTGCTGTAATCTCACAAATTTGTCCGTGGTTAATGATAGAAATACAATCAGTACCCCCTATTGGACACGTAGCTTTGCTATCCTCTAAAAGAGGATGCCCTCCATTTTCCTCATAAGTAATCTTCTCATAAGCAGCACTCCACATAGTTACCATTGCTTGACAAGGTTTATATCCTCCTCCAGGAATGGGCTGCATCTGACACAACCCAAAAGTATTTTTTTCAAAAGTACTACCTATATCAGCTGTAGTTGCCACAAGTTTTTCCTCAGGTTCCTTCTCATTAATAAAAGATTTTGTTTGAGTGAGTACCTTTAATTTATCAGGTGTATTGCCGAACTTGCAAATACAAGTAGCTCCTTGACATACTAAATGTTTTTGTCCCATAGCTATTACTTTTTAAATTTCTTATTAAATTAAGAACGCTGCTGATAGCATTCAAATTTTACTTTCTTATTTACTGTAGTAATATCTCCCATTATGAGAAAAATACTATTATCTACTAAATTTAATTTGTACAAAAAGTCTAATTTAGCACATTCTCTCCTATTTTGATCATCAACAGGAGGGTATATTAATTGTTGAGTTCCTTCAGCTTTAACTATAAATTTTTCAGTAGGAGAAATTTCCCTTGAAAGAGAAAAGATAACATCAAATAACTCAATCACTCCTTCTATTGATAGTTCAATTTCTGTATTGGATTTTTGAGTATCATCAAAATTCTGGTATAAAGGTATAAAAAATAATGAAAAAAATAGATCTCCTCTTAGAATGTTTAACATTTGATCTTTGTTTTTTACAATATTATTAACTCTTTGGAAGAGCCCCTTAGCTTCTTCACCTTGATAATACTCATTCAATTTCGGTTTTAACTCTCTCCAACGCTCTTGTATCTCTTTATGGTTGACTATTGCCTTTATGGTTCCATCAGGATTTATAGCAAGTACCAAAGGATACAAAACTGCTGACAACTTATCAGCCATTTGCTCAACTACTAAGTCTGGTCGCTCATTATTGATGTATACTTCCTCTCGTGTGATGGTTATAATATCTTTTTCCTTTTTTATGGAGGTTCTATAATGGATTTTGAGTTTCTCTACCTCATTCTCAGATATAGTATATATCACCCCATAGACCCTCTGATAGTTTCTGATATTGCTTAATGTATTTTTAGCTTTGTAGGATATAGGGTCTCTTTTTACTGGCTCCATCATTGAGGCTACTAATTCATCACCCTCTGGTGGTACATAAACAATACGCACATGTGAGGGAATCTCCTGCTCAATGAGATCCTCTATAGGGCAATAGATATTGTGATAGCGTTTTAGTTGCTCAGGGGTTAACTTAAAAAACTCTGCTAACTCCTTTAGTTTTGTTCCTTTGGATATTTTACACGTCTTTGCCATATCTTCCTTTTACAAATATATTTTCTTTTTTATCTGTCCCTTTTGGGTGTACTCTATCTCTTTGGTGAGTTGTTTGCGCTTGATAAGCTGCAATTGCACTTTTGGAGTGAGTTTGAGTAGCTGCTCACGGTAGTGTATATCTCCCATAAAACTCTGTCCATTGTGGGCATCTATGATGACAAAGTAGTAATCCACATCATTGGGTTTTTGAAAGTTTTCAATATTACCAGCATACAAAAGTATAGTTTGCCCTCTGTGAGCAAAAGTATAAGAGAGGCTGTCTTCGGTCTTTTTGCGGTATTTGCTTAGTGTGTATTCAGTAATACCCTCTTTGTCGGGTTCAAAGCAGATATTCTCATATAAATAGGAAGTTGTGTCAAAACGTTTGATGCCTATAAATGAGAGTAGGCTTTTGTGTTGTTTTTCTTCTGTAAAGTGAGGAATATCCCTTGTTACCTGAAATACCCTTATCTCTTCTGTTTTGTCATCGGTTATAGTGAGTTTATAGGTGGGGAGTTCCAATAAAGTACCATTTATATTAAGCTGTACGCTTCCTATCTCCCTATCTGAGATAAGCATATTAATCGTATGTTGTTTAAATCTGCTTTCCTCACGTACTACCACAATATCCTCAGCCGCATCGCTCTTGTTTAATGCCAGCGGGTTTTCACTCATTCGGATATTTAGGTCAAGTTCCATAAAGGACATAACTGCTTTTAATTAGTGGTTAAACGATAGTAATAAAGGCATTTTAGGTGTTCTTTGAGTTCTTTATCTCCACCTTCTCCCAGATAAAACTCATACACTTTTTGGAATGAATACACCAAAATCTTTGTAATCTTATCATTACGCATCTTTTTAAGCTCTGAGCGGCTTAGTTGCCTTACAAAATAACCATCACAATTGAGAGGGTATTGATTCTTAAGGCTTATCATCTCTCCTGACTCAAAATAGACATCTACAATCTTTTCCTTTTTCAGACAAGTGGAAGGGGCAAGTATATTCAAAAATAGGAAGATACTATTCTTCCTCTTTCCTAATTGCAAAGCGGCGTAAGTGTACTCCTCATTGTCCACTCTCAGGTACATAGGAGGCACATTTACATACGGCAAGCCATTTAACTTGGCTTTAGGCTGACTGACATCACACTGTTCTATCACCTTAGGTTGTGGCAAAGGTAAGGGCTGTGCTTTTGTTGTAAGCAAGCCTAAAAATAAGAAGGCTATGGCTATATAGGTTCTCTGTGGCATTGGCTTACTTACTGATTTTGATATAGTTGTTTACAAACCTCTAAATCTACTTTCATCTTATCATATTCCTCTTGTAGGATCTGATTGATGTCGTTTAGGCTGTCCAACAAAGCTCTGTCAGCAGTGAGTTTCTTGATATGTTTTTTAGCATCAATATACTGCTTACAAATAAGAATGGTGTTGTTGTACATATTCTTATTGTTTAGGGTGTCTTTGGGAAGCTGTTTGTACATATCAGCCAAGATGGATAGGGCTAATTTTTCATTGAAGAAGTCGTCTTTAAGGTTAGACACTCCAATAGAATCTACCGCTACTTTTACCTTCTCTAAATCAGCAGCAAAATGGTTTTGTATGGCGATATCCTTTTCTAACTTAGTATTCTTCTCTTTAAGCAATTTGTTTTCCTCAAAAGGGAAGTGCACATTGGCAAACATCGCTATCACCACAATAGTAACTGTGATAGCAAAAAAGAGGACGAAAAACCAATAGGCTTTTGTGCGCTGTTCTTTATTGACTATTTCCATAGTATTTATAACTTTAATTGTTTAACAAATTAATCTACCAAGAGGCTGCGGGTACGCCTTACTATATCTTGATTTTCATTGGTTGTTTCAGCCACAAATATACCGCCATCGGGCTTTTTACCGATATAATCCAAGCGGCTTAGGTTGTTGTACAAGTCTTCTATCAAGTCCATAAACTCTTCTGTTACTTTGATATGCTTGCGGATATGGTTGTGGTTGTAGTGGGTGTTGATAAGGGTATTGAATACCTGCTCAAAAGCACCTTGGGTAAGGTTGCACCACTCAGAAAAATAGTTCAGCAATTCCTCTTTGCCTGCTCCTGAATGAGCATCTGTAAAGTTCTTCACAATACGCGCAAAGGCTGTTACTGAAAGCAGTAATTCACAAGGTGGGTTATAAGGCGACAGCAGTTCAAAGCGGTTGATTTCCTGCCCTAAAAACACCAACATACGCTCATCTATCTTGTCTATCATTGCTGATAGCTCATTATTTTGCTTTTTGATATGGATTTTCTGTGAGATTTGTATGGCATAGTTCTCCATCTTAGCATAAAAGCTACGAACGCGATGGTAGAGGTTTTGTAAGGAAGGGTGTGCTATCACGCAGCTACAAGGTGGAATATAGGTGTCATCCAAGCGCACCTGTCCATTTTCTACAATTACCTTTCCAATCATAAGGTACTCATCGCCAAAATCCTTATTCTTTAATTCTTCATCTGTATAGAGGTAAAGGGAGTAGGTAGGGCGCAAAAAAGGAATACGCGGTGGGTATTCTTGTGCTGTTGCCTCTCCATAAGGAGTTGGTTTAAACAATTCAGCGGTGATAAACACAGAGAAGGAGGCATTACCCTTCATTTCTGTCATATCCTTGCTCATCGTTAAGGTCTGTCCTTCTTGTGCGGCACTGATTTGTATGCGTATTCCATTAGGAGTAACGGCGTGGCACTCTTCAAGGGTTAGTTGCAGGCAGTTGTAGTGATCCATCAGCACGTGCATCTTTACCGAATCACCAGCCATAGGCTGTAAGCCATAGTTAAGGTCTGTGGTTTGCAAGGCTATGGCATCTCTAAGGCTGTCGGTAACAAAGTCCTGCACAGCAATAAAATGGCTGCTGCTTAGCTTCATTCCGTCTATCCAATTCACAGGATAATGGGTGAGTAGATTGTTCATTGTATGATTTCTATTTATTGTAAAATACTATTTATCGTTGTTAAATATATAATCTGTCTCTTCTTGCTCATCTTCAACCTTCTCTGTTTTCTTTTTCCTTATACAAAAAATAACGCTATTCTCTCCAAGTTCATTAGCGTGAAAGGTTTTATCAGGAATAATAAATCGCGTTTTCTCATACCATTTAGGTTGCAAATAGAATATCCAATTACATAATCCTTTTTCATCTTCTATTTGTATAGGTTCATCAGGATTCTTTTCATTGTAATCCAATATAAAGTTATAGAAAAGTCGACCAAACTCAACCCTTGAAGGTGCTTTTGCTCTAAAAGAACTAAAATTCTCATCTGTTTCCTCCTTCTTTACTACTAAAGAAATAAGTACCAAATCACGCATTTCTTCATCTTTAACTCCTGCATCTTTATAGTTAGCAGGGAATTGCCAAGATTCGTACTCCACAGGGGGTATGCTGATAGCTCTGTTAAAACTGTCATTAAGCAAGGTGGGTACAAAGAACCACAAGAAATGCATCAACATCCAATAAGCAAAGGTTACGTCATTAAGGAAAGAATAAATAAGCAAGAATGGAATGCTTGCAAAAGCTACTATCAGGATAGCAAAGAGATACTCGGTGAGAGCCTCTTTTGACTCAAACTTCTTAAAGTAGTAGCGGTATAAAAAGCAGTGGAGTATTCCGAGCCCTAATGAAGCTATCTGATAAAAGATAAATTCATATAACTTGTCATCTATAAAAAGGCGGCTATAGCCCATTAGTGGAACAAGTGCATAAGTAAATACAGCAGCACTCACATAGATGTAAAACTTGGTTTTATATTTATCCTTAAAACCATCTACCTTTGAGGCAAAAAACATCTTTAAGGCTACACAGCCCATAATAATAACCAGCACAATAATAATCAATTGCGGGTCAAGTAAGTGTTCAAAATATTTCTTTATATGGTTCATAGTGTATTCTAATATTAATCTGTTAGGTAAGTATTGTATCCCAAATAGGAGGGACTTTCTGTTGCATTTAAAGTTGATGATTGCTTTTCTTTGGGTAGTACGACCTCTGTGCTTACCTCTACTTCCATTGGGAAGAAGTGCCTATAAAAAAATGCCAAAAATTGCTTAATAGCTCCTTGATGTAGGTACTCAGGTAACTCAGTTTGCTGTAAAGGACCTATTTGCAAGTCCAAATGCTTGGTGTAATCTGTATAATCAGTACCTGCAATCGTATCCAAACCTAAATAACAATTCCCAAGTAGGGTATCTTGGGCGGTATCTGCGTAGTTGTCATATTCTCTGATATTTACCTTGACCTCTTCACCAATAAGCAGTGATAGTACCTCACAGGTCTTATCAAGGTCGCCTATAATCTTATGTGCATAGGGTAATAGACTGATAAACTTTGAGGCTAACACAGCTTCAAAACTCGTAGGGACATTCCATAGGGTGTATAGTACATCAGGGGCAAGGGAGCTATTGATTTCTTTTAAAAAGGAACTTTCAAAGATTTCTGTTTGTACATTAAATTGAAAGAGTTCATTCTCCAAAGGGGCAAAGAACAATCTCGCTGCTTTCTCTTCTTCCTTTTGCTGGCGATACTCCTTAACCATTGTCTCTATGCCCTTCTTTGAGGTATCCGCATTCTTGCTGTGTACCATTCCTTCAGGTAAGGTATCATACAGACTATCACGGGAGAGACTTATGTAAAGCATCTGAGTAGCATCGTAGAGATAGTCCTTTACAGAAGCATCCAACACATCAAAGCGATAACTGCGCGAGAACTGCCCTTCTTTCTCTACAATACACTGGTTTTCCTTGATATGTTTATGTTGTATCAGGTCGCTGACAAGGACTTCTGTCTTGATGTCGTATTTCAAAGCAGTGATTTCTTGGGCGATATGTTCTAAGTCTGTTGTCATTACTTTTTTTGCTCTTCTTGTTTTAGTCTCCCAGCAGCTACATAGCGCAATTGAAAATAAGGGTCGTTAAAATCATAGATATTTAACCCTTCCTCAGTGCAAGCTAAGATACGGTCGTTATGCAGGTATATCCCCACATCTGAGATAGGTTGTTCTTTGGAATATCTGAAAAACAATATATCACCTTCTTTTAAAAAATCCCTTCCTGTAAAGAGTTGCAAGGATTTAGAGCGGAATATACCATCAGCAGTTTTAGGGAAAGTCTCTTTGTAAATATCACTGAATAGAGCCTGTACAAAGTAAGAAGCATCAACGCCCGCTTTCTTATCCAAGCTCTGTGGTTTGTAAGGCGTACCTATCCAAGCATCAATATAAGCGTATAAGGGATAATTGCGTATATCCTGTGGCATCGTCTTTAAGATGATGGAATACTTTTCTTTAAGCCGTATTTCCTCATCTGAAAGCTGCTCATCTTTATAGTTGCTTTCTGTGTATTTGGCGTCTATACTGTCCTTATGAGCTTGCGCGGCTTTGCGAAAGCTATCCGTGGAATAGTGATAGGGCACCTCACGGATATACTTGCCTGTTGAGCAGGCGGTTGTAAAGATGAGTGCTGATATGTAAATGAGTCTCTTATAGGTCATTGTGGTTTTATTCTTATTACGTTCTTTCTAAGAACTTTACGCGGAGCGGAGCAAAGGTACGAAATATTTTTGAAAATAAATGTTATTTACTTCAATTATTTTCATTTTTTTTCTTTTCCCATACGATTTTCCCGTCCTGCCAATCGGCTATGATGCTATCGCCTTCCTTAAACTCTCCCGCAATAATCTTTTTAGCTAAGGGACGACGCAGTTTAGCGCGGATAACGCCCTTTAAAGGTCGCGCCCCGTATTTGATATCATACCCCTCTTCTGAGAGTTGTTCTTTGGCGATATCAGTGATTTCTAACTGTATATTGATATTCTTTACCAAGTCCAACAGCTCTTTCTTTAAGTGTATCTCAAAGATTTTTAGCGCATTGCCCTTGCTGATAGGGGCAAATGGTATCGTTTCGGTAAGTCGCCCTAAGAACTCAGGACGGAAATAACCACTCATACGCTCTAAAAGCTCAGAAGAAGTAGGGATATTTCCCTTTTCAAAGGATTGTACGATAAACTCAGAACCTATATTGGAAGTGAAGAGCACAATAGCGTTAGAAAAGTCTCCCTCTTTGCCCAGACGGTCGTGGAGTTTACCCTCATCCATTATCTGCAAGAAGACGTCAAATACCGAGCTATGTGCCTTTTCAATCTCATCAAAAAGCACAATAGCATAAGGCTTTTGGCGTATTTTATTGACTAACAAGCCACCCTCTTCATAGCCTACGTAACCTGGTGGTGCGCCATAGAGCAAGGCAGCAGAATGCTCTTCCTTAAACTCAGACATATCAAAGCGGATAATGGCATTCTCATCTTGGAATAGAAACTCAGCAAGTGATTTGGCAAGCTCTGTCTTTCCCGTACCTGTGGGACCTAAAAAGAAAAAAGAACCAATGGGCTGTCCTGCTTTATTTAAGCCTGAACGACTTTCCAAGATAGCCTCAGAGACAATTGCAATGGCGTGATCTTGCCCTACCACCCGCTGGGCTAATACGTTTTCCATATCATTGAGTCGCTGCTTTTCCTCTTCTTTGAGCTTGCCAATAGGAATGTTGGTCTTTTGAGAGATGATAAAAGCAAGGTCGTACTGAGTGATGTGGCTTCGTTTTTCTTTTGCTATGTCTTCAATACGATCAATAAGGCTGCGGCATAGGTCAAGAAGCTCATCAGTAGGGGTATTTTCAATGGGATTATGCTCGTTCTGTGTTTCACTCTCTGAACCGCTGAGGTTTTGCAGTTTTTGGCATAGGTCTTTGTAAAGCCACTGAGCCAACAATTGGCGGTCTTTTTCGGTGAGGAGCTTTTTGTTTTCCCTTAGCTCTAATACTTTGCCTATAAAGTAATTGCGCTCCTTTAAGAATGATTCTCCTGCTGTTTTAAGCGATGCCATTGTTTGGTCTATCAGGTCAATCGCCGAAGCAGGCAAACTGCGTTCCTTCATAAAACGCTTGGAAAGACGAATAGCCTCTTTGATGGTCAGGTCGTCAATGCTGATGTTGTGGTGCTTTTGATAGTCAGCTAAGGCTTGTTTGAGCATTCTAAAATGGGTATCGTCATCGCTTTCTTCTAACCTTAAAAGTTCAAACATACCCGACAGCCCTTGTTCCTTTTCTATCTTTTTGGTGTATTCCTCAATGGTAGAGGTCGCAATGAGCCGTAAGCCTTTGGAGAGTTCACTTTTGAGCAGATTTGCAATAGAAGAATCAGAACCTTGTCCGCCCAAAATAGAGTGGATTTCTTCAATGATGAGCACTGCTTTGGGAAGTGCTTTAAGCTCTTGGGCGATGTTCTTTAAGCGGTCTTCAATCTCGCCCTTATAAGAAGCCCCAGCCACGATAGCTCCCATATCCAACTCGAAGACTTCTAAGCCCGTGAGTAGCTCTGGGATTTGCTGCCATACTACTTTCTGTACAAATCCCTCTAAAACAGCTGTTTTA
This sequence comes from uncultured Capnocytophaga sp., assembly GCA_937919265.1. GTDB lineage: Bacteria > Bacteroidota > Bacteroidia > Flavobacteriales > Flavobacteriaceae > Capnocytophaga. The sequence continues at coordinate 13,447 of CALFOY010000013.1, forward strand.
CCTACCCCCGAATCACCGATGACCAGCACATTAGGCTTGTTAAAACGGCAGAGTATTTCAATGATTTTGTTGATTTCAGTATCGCGCCCTACTAAAAGGTCTTTTTCTTTTTGAGGTTTTACCTGTGCGTTTTTGTGGATGCAGTATTTTTGTAAGAAGTTGTTTTTCTTTTTTACTGGGGGTTCGTCAGCAGTGTTAGTGAAGATGGTGCCGCTGATGGCTTGGTCTTTCAGGAGTTCAGCACGAGAGATGGGAAAGGTCTTCATCTGATCAAAGCTAAAAGCTACCCCTGGGCTGCTAATGGCTACCATCACCGCAAAGAGGCTTATTTCTTCCTCTAAAAGGCTTTCAGCGACTTCATTTGCCTCTGTGAAGATGGTATCAATCACCTCATCGGGTTCGCAGCTATAAGTATGCGTGGATTTAGGAAGTTCCTCAAGACGCACCTCTGCCCATTCCTCTAAGTAAAACACATCAATACCCTTTGCCTCTAAGGCTTTAAGCAAAGACAAATCGCGGTTGAGCATTGCTTTCAGCAAGTGAGCTCCTGAGTAATGAGCGTGGATATGCTCCTTGCCTATCTTTTGGGCTATTTGAAGGGCTTTTTGGACTTCCTGAGTGTAGGGTTTTTGTTGCATAGGATTCTAAAATCTTTTACTTTTTAATAACGAAAAATGTCAATGTGTTTAATAGTAGTACCCCGATAAAATCAGTGTAACTAAAAATCATTATCTGTTTGTGTGAATTACACAATACATCTCCATCTCCCTCTTCATAGGTAGTTGTCAGCAATAAGTAATAGCATATATATCAGTGTAATAAGATTGATTATCAGTAATATACCTATGGTGTTACTTTTTGCTATATATTTTTGTAGTATTATAATTACATTCATTACCAAATAAGCTGCAATAGGTATAACAATCGTATTATGAAAGTCTGTACTATCAAAAACTGTTGGTTTAATATACATTATAACTACAAAACTCAAACTTATATAAGCAAAAACACTTAATATCGCTAATAAATATTGAATAAATTTACTATCTTTATTAAAAAATCTACGATAGAATAGATAAAACAACTGTACTAATGGAATGAGTATGCTAATTCCAATGCTGAAAAATAGTATTCCATCCATTGTCTTAATTATCTTAGATTTTATTTAAGCTAAAATCTATCACTCTTTTACCCAAATCCCCCATTTCTTAATCTTGTAATAGATATAGATATGTTGAATACAATTTTTAGTGTCTTTTTGTAGGCGCATTGTGGAGATTTTAATCTTTTTACCTGCAATATCCCTACAAAGCTGTTCAAAGGGTACGAGTTTTTGGTCGTTTACTACCACAGGAGTGCTAAAATTACCACAGAGATACTCTTTAAAATCGTCTTTGGTCTTAGATTGTGCGGCTACTTGACCCAGCAAGAGTTGGAACTGTTCTACTGAGATATCTGGTGCTTTTTTAGGAGAAGGAATACTGTCTTTCTCCTTTTTGGGTGCAGGGGTTACAGGAAGATGCTGGATAAAATCTACCAAAGGGTCTTTTTGAGCCTTGCCACGAGGCAACTCAAAGTCAGAATGAGGTTTTTCAAACTCGTAAGAGGATACATCGCTTTTCTTCTTAGCAGCAATATGTTTAGGGGCGATGTAGATAGTTTTCGTGGCGATATGCTCTATATCGCCATTGACGATTAAAGAAACCGTCTTTTTGCCTGTAGTTTTAAAGACGTGGGTAGGCGTTTTGCCAAGCGCATCAGTGCCAGTACTCTCGCCAAAGCTCCACTCAAAAGAAATGCCACCTTCTTTGCGGGCGTTAAACTTGATGGTATCCCCCTCAAAGGCTACATTGGGGGCGATGATAACAGGCAGATAGCCTGAATCGGCATCAGGGTCTGTGATAGTTACTATTTTTTGAAAACTGCAAGTGTTGTTGATGGTAAGGGTAACGATGTATTGTCCTGCTTTGTTGTAAGAGTGAAGTGCGTTTTGGTTGTAATCTACGGCAGAGCCATCCCCGAAATCCCACTTCCAAGAAGTAGCTCCTTTGGTGTTATCGGTGAACTCAATGAGATTTTTAGTGATGAAGTCGTCTGTGTGGATAATATATTTAGCTTCAGTGCAGTCTGTGCGGTGATTGAGTTGGTATATTAAGATTATGAGCCCGAGCAAAAGTATCCCGCCAAAGGTGAGAAAGACTGTAGTATCGAGTTTTGGGAAGTATTTTAGCACGCTTTTCTTCATAAAACAGGAAAATTGATGAATTGCGCGGCAATATTACTAAAAATTCCGTGTATTGCAAAATAAAAAACAAGTTTTTTCAAAATATTTTTACATATATTTTATTATTTACTGACAATCAGCGAGATACAAAAAATTTTAGACGTTCTTATCTTTTTGTGTTTTACAACAAAACGACTAATGTTTTACCAATTTGATATTATGAAAATTTTGTAGAGCGAGCTTATAACAAAACCCAATTTACCTCTCAATGAGCTTCCTATATACACCTTATATACACAAATTATGTATATAGGGCGTATATAGCAGTTATATAGGCAATATAGGGCATTATATCCTAAATTTCACCCCTGATTTTGCTTCCTGCTTTTCTGGGGTGGTGTGCTGCTCTTGGGTAACTTCTACCGCCTCTCCTTCCTCAGTAGCACCACTCTCAGGAGTAATAGACAAGAGTATTCTTCGGTCAATAGCAGCGAGGTCGGTTTTAAGCTGGGTAAGTTCTGCTTCTTTGTTCCAAGTACCAGAGAGGATCTCTTGAAGTACAGGTAGGTCTTTTTGGATGTCAGCGATTTTTTGTTGTTCTTTATCAATGAGGGTAGGGAGCTTCTCTAAAGCACGGATAAAGTAAGAGGCTGCCTTTAAAAATAAAGAAAACCAGCAAAACATCAGTTCTGCTGATTTTCAAAATGGAGATATACAGG
>CALFOY010000014.1 GCA_937919265.1 uncultured Capnocytophaga sp.
ATCAAAAACTTATCAAAAAAATGTTATCAATAACAGATTATTTAGTAACTTTGCCAAAGAATTCAAGAGAAAATTTTAAACAATAACAAATGCAATCAGAAGAAAGCTATAAAATAGATAAAGCTCCTATATGGGCAGAATCTTTAACCGATGAACAAATCAAAAATCTTATTGTAGATACTGATTTTGCACAAGAACAAATAGATGAAGGACGAGATTTTTGCTATTTTCTTAATAAATATAATCATATAAATGACAATTCAAAGTCTGATTATGCCCTGATGGCTTACACTCTTACTCAACCAGAAAACCTAGAGAGAGCCTCAGCTTATGATATGGTTTTGGAAGAAAATGAAACATTTGAAATACATCGTATCTGTGTATATCGTGATGGTGTTTTGATAGATAAACTCCCAGATACAACTGTTAAAGTTTTAGATAATGAAAACCAAAGTAATGGAGGGGTAATTGTAAAATCTAAAAAAATTAACATTTCTATAAAAGACCTTCACTTATATGATGTTCTTATTATGGAAGATACACGCGTAAAAGTCTTTACAGAAAAAGAATTTGTACGTAGAGATTTTGTAAAACATACTTACATAACTCCTGATACTTATTGGGCGTATGGAAAGTATATTTATAAATTTATTAATGATAGAAATCAAGTAGTTGCATATAAAAAGTTCTTTTTTCGAGATGAAAATAGAGAATTAATTGATAGTGATGTCCAATATTTACAAAAAGGAGAAGTATTTGAATTTAACCAAACAAACTATATCAATTCCGTTGATTCAGGACGAGAAATATATCCATTTATAGATTTTGCAACAGAAAGTAATTGGAAAAATCTATCAAATTATTTATACCCTTTTTATAAAGATATACTTCAACAAGCTGATTTAAAAAGTTTTGCACCAGAACTCGTACAGAAAATTGATGCTTTTTCTTCAATAGATGAAAAATTACAATATGCTATAGAATTTGTTCAGAATAATATTTATTATACCTATAATGCTTATGAAATGAATGGGCATAAGCCTCAAGAACCTTCTATAACTTTCCAAAATAAACAAGGAGACTGTAAAGCAAAATGTACCCTTCTGAAAGTAATTTTAGATTATATAGGAGTCGAATCGTCTATTGTTTTGGTTAATTATAATGCTGATTTTTATCTGAAATATTACCTTCCTTCTTTGTTATCTTTTAATCATGTAATTGTTAAAATTTCTTATAAAGGAGAGGATTATTTTATAGATGCTACTTCAAGAAATGAATTTGGTAGGCTAGAAAAACGCTCAGTACTTAGTTTTTGTCACTTTATGGAAATAGGTGAAAATCAAGAATTAAAACAAAGAAAAGCAACCTATTTTAAAGAATTTTGTCTTGACGAAAATGTAAAATTTGAAGTACAAAACGGAATAGGGAAAATAACACTTTTTAGCACTTATAGATATAATAGAGCTAATAATATTCGTAGTTATTTTAAATCTACCAATAAAAAAGAAATTATTGATGGATATAATAAATTTTTATATTATAACCTCAATTATGTAAATGACCGAAATGAACAAGATATTAGAAATATTTTTAAAGACGCTAAAGTTCAAGTAGTTAAAGATGATAAAACTGAAAATGAGATAACAATTCAGTATGAAGCAACTATAGAAAAACCTTATTTTACTGACAAACAAGGAAATCGCTTTTTAATGTATTTCGACCATAATATTTTGAAAAAAGACCTTATTGATTTTCATCATAAAGATAGTTCTTTTTGGCATAATTATGATAGCGAACGTTATGAAATTGAGCTCATTGCAGACCAAAATATTGATACTAAAGAAAAATATACCATACAACAACTTGATATTGTAAATGATTTATTCTCCTATAGTAGTAAAAAAGAGATTAAGAAAAAATCAGGTAAAGTAATAATAGAATACAAACCATTGACTAACAAAGAAATAACTCTAAAAGAAATAGCTTTCTTACGAGAAGAATATTTCCGAATATCTGATAGTAATTTTGGTTTAGGAATAGATATTATTGAAAAAGGATTTTTTAATTCT
>CALFOY010000015.1 GCA_937919265.1 uncultured Capnocytophaga sp.
GGCTCGGAGATGTGTATAAGAGACAGAAATATGTTTTTTAAGTATAAATATAGTGAATTAATAATAAAATATTATATAATTAACATAAAATAATATTTGAGTATTTATTTTGGAAAATATAAGGCTTTTTAAAAAAGTTAATATTAGTATTTTGTATTTTTTATGTATATTTGCATCAGGTTATTATTTTATTGAAATAATAATTTCTCGAAAAAATATATGAAAACATAAAAAGTTAAATAATTAATCTAAATTATGGAAGATTTTTTAAGAAAATTATTAGCAGAATATCATATCTTAAAAGATAATTTTACAGATAAAACCATAACCAAAGTCATACAAAATGAAGAAATAAAAGAACTTATTAAGTCTATTTCTGAACAAAAGAAACAAATTATAAATCAATTCAAAATGTATCATCAAACGGAAATTTTCCTCGAAAAATATATACCTATAACTAATGCTAATGCTAAAAAGCCTTATCAATATACTTTTGATACCTCAGCTTTTCCTGATATAGAAATTATTGGTATTTCAAATTTATCTAATATTTCAGGTTTAACTTATGACTATCAGAATTTTACGATTAAAGGAGTGCCCGCTTTTGCTACTTCTATTGAGCTTGAAATAGTTTTTATTCATAAAAAAAATCCAAAAGAAGAATTTATAAAAAAAATCCCTTTTATAGTAAATGCAGATCCGAAAGATCTTTGGAAGGATATACCAAGTGATCCGCAGATGCTTTATCATAAACCAGATGATGATTCTTTCTCAGGAGAATTTATAGATAAAAAAATCGTAATAGCTTCAAAAAGAGGTCGTTCTCACGCTCACGAAGGTAGTGCTCGTGATGATCATTTTGCTTGTAAGAAACTTTTTAATGACTGGCAAATTGTAGCTCTTGCAGATGGTGCAGGTTCAGCCAAATTTGCTAGACAAGGCTCTAAACTTGCTACTGAAAAAATAATAGAATATTTAGGTAATTTAACTATTTTAGAACAATTATCAGATTTAGTTATTCAATATTTTAGCCAAAAAGAAGAAAGTATAAGTATTTCTATTAAGAAAATATTATATAAAGAAGTTAAAAATTTATATGATTATTTATCTGAATTTTCTAAGCAAGAAAATATTGAACTGAAAGACTTAAATACAACATTAATTTTTGTTTTAGCTAAAAAATTTGATTTTGGATATGTGCTTCTTACTTTTGGAGTAGGAGACTGCCCTATAAATTTGATAACAGAAACTAATGAAGTTCAGTTACTTAATAGAATGGATATCGGTGAATTTGGAGGAGGAACTCGTTTTATTACGATGAGTGAAATATATAGTAGCCCTGATATGATTCATCGTTTTGGAATTTATAATTTTACTGATTTTCAGAAACTTATACTTATGACAGATGGTATTTATGATCCTAAATTTGTAGTGGAAAATAAATTGGAAGATATTGCTACTTGGGAAAAATTTCTGGAAGATTTAGATGGGAAAAATGAAGAATGCACAAAAGTAGATTTTCTAAATGATGAAAATATAGAGCAACAACTTCTTCAATGGATAAATTTTTGGAGTAAAGGCAATCACGACGATAGAACATTAGCAATAGTGTATTAGTAAAATAAAAATCTCCTTTTCTTGAAAAGGAGATTTTTTTATTATTGCATTCCAAGTAATTGTCTTGCGTGTTGACGGGCAGAATCTGTAATGTCTTTACCCCCAAGCATTTGAGCTATTTCTTCAACTCTTTCATTTTCAGTTAATTTTTTAAATTGAGTTGTTGTTTTTCCATTTATTTCAGATTTGAAAACCTTGATATGTTCCCTACCTTTACTTGCTACTTGTGGTAGGTGAGTGATGGCAAAAACCTGTCTTGTTTGGCTCATAAGTTTCATTATTTCACCCATTTTGTGAGAAATTTCTCCTGAAACTCCCGTGTCAATTTCATCAAAAATGATAGTAGGTAAAGCTATTTTTGTAGCTAAAATAGATTTAATAGTTAGCATAATACGAGAAAGCTCTCCGCCTGAAGCTGTCTTTTTTAATGTTCCAAAATTTCCACCTTTATTAGCTGAAAATAAGAAAGAAAGCTCATCATTTCCTTTTGGTAAGAAATTTTCTGTTTTTTTGAGTTCCATTAAAAATTTAGCATTAGGCATTCCTAAGTCTGAGAGCATATTTTGTAACATTTCAGTGAGTTTAGGTAATGTTTTTTCTCTGCTTAGGTGTATTTTTTCAGCGCATTCAGTTACTATTTTTAAAGATTTTGCTACTTCTTTTTTTTGAGTATTTATTTCCTCTTCTATATTTTCTAATTTTGAAACTTTTTTCTCTAAATCTTCTTGAATAGTAATAAGTTCTGCTACGCTCTGTACATTGTGTTTTTTTTGTAAATCGTATATTTTTTGTAGTTTTCGTTGTACTTTTTGTAGTTCTCTTGGGTCAAAATCTACATTTTCAGTAAGGTCATAAATTTCTCTGGCAATATCATCAAGTTCTATGTAAGTTTCATCCAATCGTTCATAAAGTTCATTGTATTGCCCTCCATAGTCACTAAGGTCCTCAATAGTGTTTTTTAAATCCAACAATTGTGACATTATTCCATATTCTTCATTAGAAAGTAAAGAAGAAGCTTCGGAGAGGTTTTGTTTTATTTCTTCAATATTAGAAGCTTGTCCGTAGTATTCTTCTAATTCCTCCTGCATTCCATCTTCCAGCTCGGCTTTTTGTAGTTCTTCTAATATGAAAGTATTATAATCGTGTTCTTTTTTTGCATTTTTCTGAAAATCAGAAAGTTCTTTTAGTTTTTTAGTGTTTTTTTTGTGTGTTTTTAGTTCTTTTTGGTAGTTTTCTAAAAGTTTTTCATTTTCGGCTAAAGTATCTGTGATATAAAGCTGAAAATCCTCATCTCCAAGTTGTTGAGTATCGTGTTGGGAATGAATATCTACCAAAATTTTACCTAAACGAGATAGAATATCAAGTGTTACGGGGCTATCATTGATAAAGGCACGAGATTTTCCAGAAGGGAGTATTTCTCTTCTGATAATTGTAATGTCTTCATAATCAATTTCTTCTTCTTTGAAAATAGAAGAAAGGTTATAGTTTTTTATAGTAAATTCAGCTTCAATGATACATTTTTCATCAGAATTTCTCAATGCACTAAGGTCTGCACGCTTGCCCAATATTAAGGAAAGAGCATCTAATAATATAGATTTTCCGGCTCCTGTTTCTCCGGTAATGATTGTATAACCTTCTGAGAATGATATTTTTAAATCATCAATTAAAGCAAAATTCTTAATAGCTAATGATTGTAACACAATATTCTAATTTAGATTTTATGCAAAAGTAACAAATATTTTTTTATCCCTGTCTCTTATACACATCTGACGCT
>CALFOY010000016.1 GCA_937919265.1 uncultured Capnocytophaga sp.
CCCCTTTATTTATATATTTATCTATATTATTTTATATTTTTACTCTTTATTATAGAATTTATTATACATATGTCTATATTTTTCTATAATAATTCGTCTTTTCAACTTAAGTGTAGGTGTTAAATGCCCTGCTTCAATACTCCATTCATCGGGAGTAAAGTCATAAACTTTTATCTGCTCCCATTTTCCTAATTTTTTATTGATTTTATCCACTTCTTTTCCAAGTCTTTCTCTTATCATTTTATTTTCAACCAAATCTTCATTTGTTTTATCTACTTGAATATTATGTCTTTTAGCCCACTCTCTTAAAAAAGAGAAATTAGGTTGGATAAAAGCACCTGGCATCTTCTCTCCTTCTCCAACAACCATTGCTTGTTCTATGAACCTAGATTGTTTTAACATATTCTCAATGTTTTGAGGAGCAATATATTTTCCTCCGGAAGTTTTAAACATCTCTTTTTTTCTATCCGTAATGATTAAGAACCCATCTTCATCTAAAATTCCTATATCCCCAGTATGAAAAAATCCATCTTCATCAATATTTTGCTTAGTTTGTTCCTCATCTTTATAATACCCAAGCATTACATTCTCTCCTTTACAGAGAATTTCTCCATCTTCTGCAATTTTTACCTGAATATTTTCAATAGGTTTTCCTATTGTTCCTATTTTCCATAGATGCCCACGCAAACAATTAACCGACAATACAGGAGCGGTTTCTGTCAAACCATAACCTTCCCATATAGGAATACCTGCTGCTGAAAACACTCGTACTAAACGTGGTTGTAAGGCTGCACTTCCTGATATCATTTGCAATTTTTCTCCTAGGGCTTTCTTCCATTTTGAGAAAATTAGCTTTCTTGCTATTTGCAATTTGATTTTATACCACCAACCATTTTTTCCATAAGGCTCATATTGGTAACCTAACTTAACCGCCCAGAAAAATAATGATTTTTTCAAACCTTTTAGCGCCACACCTTTGGCATAAATACTATCAAAAACCTTTTCTACCAACCTCGGAACAACAGTTATAAGTCTCGGTTTTACTTCTTGAAGATTAACTGCTATTTTATCAATAGACTCTGCAAAATAAAGGCGTATACCATTGTATTGATACAAATAAGTAAGCATTCTTTCGAAGATATGACAGACGGGAAGAAAGCTCAAACATACATCACCAGGCTGTATAGGCACTCTGTTTTGACAATTCTTAACATTACTTATAATATTATTATGAGATAGCATAACACCTTTGGGTTTTCCTGTTGTACCCGAAGTATAGATAATTGTAGCTAAATCATTAGGTAGTATTTTTTGTTTAATATCTTCAACAATTTGTTGATTTTCAGTATTTTTTCCTATTTCTAATAGATTTTCCCAAGAAGAAACACCTTCAAGAGTGTCAAAAGTGTAAATATCTTGTAATGAAGAAATTTGATTTTTTACTGAGGCTATTTTATTATAAAGTAAATCATCTGAAACAAAGCAAAATTTGCATTGTGCGTGATTAAAGATATAAACATAATCTTCTGAGGGGATTGTAGGATATATTGGAACATTTTGAGCTCCAATTTGCATAATAGCCATATCTAAAATATGCCATTCAGTTCGGTTATTAGAAGAAACAACAGCTATTTTATCATTTGGTTGTACTCCTATTCTGAGTAAAGCACGACTAATTTGATTGATTTTTTCAACGTATTCTTTAGTAGAAATAGGCTGCCACTGACCATTATATTTTGTAACTAACGCATTATCAATAGGATATTTTTCTAATTGATAATATGGAATGTCAAACAAACGAGAAACTTCTTTCATTTGAATTTTTTTTTAATTGGCAAAGATACGGAAAAATACTAAAATAATATTAATATTTATATTTTATTATAATTTTGAATAATTATTTTACTTTTAATTAACTATATTATAACAAAACTTACTGCTATTTTTTTCAGTAAATCAAATAAAAATAAGTATTTTTGCAACTTTAAAATAAATTTTAATGGAAACATTTTTTATTAAAGGAACTCAATTATTATTAAGTTTATCTATCTTAGTGATTTTACACGAGTTAGGACACTTTATACCCTGTCTCTTATACACATCTGACGCTGCCGACGAAGAGG
>CALFOY010000017.1 GCA_937919265.1 uncultured Capnocytophaga sp.
ATATTGAGTTATACAAATATTTTTTCAACTGAATATTTTTTTGTATTTTTGACCACAAAATAAAAATATAATTTTACACAATGTTATTTATTTGGAAAAATATTCTATCAACTTTCTTTCCTAAATACTGTATTTCTTGCCACGAAATACTTAGCCAAAAGGAAGAATTTCTTTGTATAGAATGTCGTCATTTTTTAGAAAAAACACACTTTCACGAGCAAAAAATAAATAAAATCACTGAAAAATTTTGGGGTACTTTACCTCTTTCTTGTGCTTCAGCTATGTTTTATTATCAAAAAGAAGGAGTCGTTCAACAACTTATCCACGAATTGAAATATTATGGAAAAGAAAAAATTGGACAATGGTTAGGTAAATGGTATGCTAATGAACTTTCAAAATCTGTTCATTTTCAGGAAATTGACATTGTTATTCCTGTTCCTATTCATCCAAAAAAACTTAAAATAAGAGGGTACAACCAAGTTACTTTATTTGCAAAAGAAATAGCCTTAGCTCTTAATGCTGAATTAGTTGAAGATGTTTTAGTTAAGAAATTTAACAACTCTGCTCAAGCTCAAAAAAATAAAGAAGACCGCTATAAAGATAGTAAAGATTTATTTTCCATACAAAATGAAGAAAAAATTAAAGGGAAAAATATTCTATTGGTTGATGATGTGATTACTACTGGCGCAACGCTTGAAGTCTGTGCAAAAGCTATCCTTTCTGTACCTGAAACTCAGTTAGGCATCAGTTGTATAGCTTTCACAGAAGATAGTTTGTAATAGATTATTTTTCTAATAAAAAAGATTTTTATATATTTTTTTGTTGTTTATAAGTTTTTTTTGTTTTATATTTTTAATAAAATAAAAAAGTGTATTTTTGTCGGATTTGAAAAGTAATTGATTTTATGGATATTTTAGAACAAAATACACAATATAATGAGGACAATATCAAGTCATTAGACTGGAAGGAACATATTCGTATGCGCCCTGGTATGTATATTGGGAAGCTTGGAGATGGATCTTCTGCCGATGATGGAATTTATATTCTATTGAAAGAAGTCATTGATAACTGTATTGATGAATTTGTAATGGGAGCAGGGAAAATGATTGATGTAAAAGTAGAAGAAAACCTTGTTTCTATCCGTGATTATGGTCGTGGTATTCCTCTTGGAAAAGTAGTAGATGTTGTTTCTAAAATGAATACAGGAGGAAAATATGACTCACGTGCTTTTAAAAAATCTGTGGGGCTAAATGGTGTTGGAACAAAGGCTGTCAATGCCTTATCTTCTTTCTTTTCTGTAGAATCTATAAGAGATGGACAAAAAAAATCAGCTACTTTTTCAAAAGGAGAATTACAAAAAGACGCTCCTTTAGAGAATACTAATGGGCGTAGAGGAACAAAAGTTAGCTTCATTCCTGATGATACTATTTTTAAGAATTATAAATTCCGTAATGAGTACATAGTGAGAATGTTAAAAAACTATGTATATCTGAACCCTGGACTTACTATTTCTTATAATGGTGAAAACTTTTTCTCAGAAAGTGGTTTAAAAGATTTACTTATAGAAGATAACAACGAAGAAGATTTTGCTTACCCTATCATTCACCTAAAAGGAGAAGATATTGAAGTGGCTATAACTCATAGCAAGTCTCAGTATAGTGAGCAATATTATTCTTTTGTTAATGGGCAAAATACAACACAAGGAGGAACTCACCTAAATGCTTTCAGAGAGGCAATAGTAGCCACACTACGAGGTTTTTACAATAAAAATTATGATCCTTCGGATATTCGAAAATCTATAATTGGTGCTGTATCTATCAAAGTTATGGAACCGGTTTTTGAAAGCCAAACTAAAACCAAATTAGGTTCTACTGAAATGGGCGATGGAATGCCTTCTGTTCGTACATATATCAATGATTTTATAAAAACTAATCTGGATAATTTTTTACATAAAAATCCTGAAATAGCCAATGAAATATTAAGCAAAATTCTGCAAGCAGAGCGAGAACGCACAGAGCTTTCAAGTATCAGAAAACTTGCACGAGACCGAGCTAAAAAAGTAAGCCTTCATAATAAAAAACTCCGTGATTGTCGTATTCACCTTACTGATATAAAAAACGAACGTGCTTTAGAAAGTACACTTTTCATTACCGAAGGAAATTCTGCATCTGGGTCTATAACCACTTCTCGAGATGCTAATACTCAGGCTGTTTTCTCTCTTCGAGGAAAACCTCTAAATACTTACGGAAAAACCAAAAAAGTAATTTACGAAAACGAAGAATTCAACCTCTTGCAGGCAGCTCTTGATATCGAAGATTCAATAGAAAATCTACGCTATAACAACATTGTTCTAGCTACCGATGCCGATGTAGATGGTATGCATATTCGTTTACTTTTGATTACTTTTTTTCTACAATTTTTCCCTGAATTGATAAAAGAAGGACATATATATATTTTGCAAACTCCCCTTTTTAGGGTAAGAGACAAAAAAGAAACTATTTATTGCTACACCGAAGAAGAACGGATTAAAGCCATTGAAAAATTAAAAAATCCTGAAATCACTCGCTTTAAAGGGCTTGGGGAAATTTCTCCTGATGAGTTCAAAAATTTTATCGGAAGTGATATGCGTTTAGATCCTGTTATGTTTGATAAAGCTCTAAACGTAGAACGATTACTTAATTTTTATATGGGAAATAATACTCCTGATCGTCAAGACTTTATCATCAATAATCTTAAAGTTGATTTTGAAGAATTATAAAATAATTAAAAAAAGATTTTAGAATTTTGGAAAAATATTTAGCAGAACTTAATGATGCACAACGAGCACCTGTATTACACAAAGATGGAGCGCTTATGGTTATTGCTGGCGCGGGCTCTGGGAAAACACGGGTACTCACCTATAGAATAGCTTACCTTATGAGTCAAGGTGTTGATCCGTTCAATATTCTGGCGCTTACTTTTACCAATAAAGCTGCGCGAGAAATGAAAGAGCGTATTGGGAATATTGTAGGAAAAAGTGAAGCTCGTAATCTTTGGATGGGTACTTTCCACTCCATTTTTGCTCGTATTCTTCGAGAAGAAGCACATTTATTAGGTTATCCAAAAAACTTCACTATTTACGACCAGCAAGACTCTCAACGGCTTATTTCTTCCATTATTAAAGAAATGGCTCTTGATAAAGACATTTACAAATACAAACAAATAGCCTCTCAAATTTCTTCTTTTAAAAACAATCTTATTACTGTAAGAGCTTATTTTGCAAATGTAGAACTACAAGAAGCGGATGCAATGGCTAAACGTCCTCGATTAGGAGATATTTATAAAAACTATGTTGAAAGATGTTTTAAAGCTGGCGCTATGGATTTCGATGATTTATTATTGAAAACCAATGAATTACTCAATGTATTTCCTGATATTTTATCTAAATATCAAAATCGTTTTCGCTATATTTTGGTAGATGAGTATCAAGATACCAATCATTCTCAATACCTAATTGTAAGGGCTTTATCTGATAAATTTCAAAATATTTGTGTCGTAGGAGATGATGCTCAAAGTATTTATGCTTTTCGAGGAGCTAATATTGATAATATTTTTAACTTTCAAAAAGATTATCCAAATGTAGGCGTTTATCGTTTGGAGCAAAATTACCGTTCTACAAAAAATATTGTTGAGGCGGCAAATTGTGTCATTGAAAAAAATAAAACACGCTTGGAGAAAGTTGTTTGGACAGACAATGAAAATGGACAAAAAATTAAAATTCATCGTAGCCCCACAGATGCCGATGAAGGTAGATTTGTAGCAAGTACTATTTTTGAAATAAAAATGCAAGAACAACGCTCAAACGGTGATTTTGCTATACTTTATCGAACAAATTCTCAATCTCGTGCCATTGAAGATGCCCTCCGAAAACGAGATATTCCTTACAGAATTTATGGAGGAACCTCATTCTATCAACGCAAAGAAATCAAAGATATTTTAGCTTATTTTAGATTGGTCAGCAACCCAAAAGATGAAGAAGCTCTGAATCGAATTATTAATTTTCCTGCTCGTGGTATAGGTGAAACTACATTAGAAAAATTAACAATTTATGCTAATGAACAAAAAAAATCTGTTTTTAGAGTTATTTTAGAACTTCAAGAAGCCGAAAATCATTTAAAGATAAGCGGAAATATAAAAAATAGGTTGATTGAATTTGCTAATATGATACTTAGTTTCCGTATTATGTTAGAAAATACAGATGCCTTTACTCTAGCTGAACATATTGCCAAACGTACTGGTATTCTGTTAGAATTTAAAAAAGATGGTACCCCAGAGGGAATTGAAAGAATGCAAAATATTGAGGAATTACTCAATGGTATTCGTGATTTTGTTGAAGGTCAAAAAGAAGTTGATGGTACAAAAGGTTCGCTCTCTGAATTCCTTGAAGACGTAGCCCTCGCAACCGATATGGATAAAGAAATTGATGAAGAAAATAGAGTTTCTTTAATGACCATTCACCTTGCAAAAGGGCTTGAGTTTCCTTATGTTTTTATTGTTGGAATGGAGGAAGATTTATTTCCATCTGCACTAAGCATAAATACACGTACTGAACTCGAAGAAGAACGAAGATTATTCTATGTTGCTCTTACTCGTGCAGAAAAACAAGCTTATCTAACCTACACTGAACATAGATACCGATGGGGAAAACTTTCTGAAGCCGAACCAAGTCGTTTTATAGATGAAATAGATGACAAATATTTAGAATTTTTAACTTTAAAACAAAATAATCCAAATTATAGATACAAACCATTAGTTGATATTGATATTTTTTCAGAACCTGATAAAAGTAAATTACGATTACAAAAACCGATAAATGGGACTCCTCCCACCCGAAGCAATAAACCCAATGAAGAACAACTAAAAAAATTAAGATTACAAAAACCTGAATTATACAAACCTACTGGCAATGTTAGTATTCCAAAAGTGAATGAAGGAAATATTATTGAACATGAGCGCTTTGGAAGAGGTAAAGTATTAGCTTTAGAAGGAAGTGGAATTGATAGTAAAGCGAAAGTCCTTTTTGAAAATACAGGTGAAAAAACACTAATTTTACGTTTTGCTAAATTTCATATTATAGAATGAATAAAAGCTCCCTTTAATTAAAGGGAGCTTTTATATTATAATATTGTTTAAATACAGAATAAAAAAGAGAGTCACCTAAATTAAGTGACCCTCTTTTTTATTAGAATTTTCTATTCTTCACGTTTTATATATAACCAACTTGCTTTGC
>CALFOY010000018.1 GCA_937919265.1 uncultured Capnocytophaga sp.
ACTCTTTGGCTTTCTCTTCCGCCTTTTTGTTCTGTTGCGCACGCTGACGGGCTGCCAACTGACTACTTTCGTACCAGAAAGTATAATTACCCGAAAAATGGTTGATTTTTCCAAAATCAATATCCGAGATATGGGTACAAACGGCATCGAGGAAGTGGCGGTCGTGAGAAACGACAATCACCGTATTGTCATAGTTTGCTAAAAAGTTCTCCAGCCAGCCGATGGTCTCGAAGTCGAGGTCGTTGGTAGGCTCGTCCATTATGAGTACATCGGGGTTACCGAAGAGCGCTTGCGCGAGAAGTACCCGCACTTTGAGCTTACCGTCCATTTCGGACATCATAGTGTAGTGCATATCCTCAGAGATGCCCAAATTAGAGAGCAGGGCTGCCGCATCACTCTCGGCATTCCAGCCGTTCATCTCATCGAACTGTATTTGTAGCTCACCGATGCGTTCGGCGTGCTCATCAGAGTAGTCGGCATAGAGTTCATCCATCTCTTTTTTGACTTTGGAGAGGACTTTGTTGCCCATAATCACCGTGTCAAGCACGGTGTAATCGTCATAGGCGTAGTGGTCTTGTTCGAGCACCGACATACGCTTGCCTGGTTCGAGGATTACACGTCCCGAAGTAGGTTCTTGCTTGCCTGAAAGGATTTTAAGAAAAGTAGATTTGCCTGCTCCATTGGCACCGATGATGCCGTAGCAGTTGCCTTGTGTAAAGGTTACGTTTACCTCATCGAAGAGGACGCGTTTTCCGAATTGTACGGATAAATTGGATACTGATAACATTGTTAATGATTAATGTTTAATGATTAATTAAAGATCTACGGTAAAAATAGTATTTAGTTGGTTCTTCAAAGCATATTTATAAAAATCTAATACCCCTTTGCTCCAACTCAACAAATAGTTAAGTTCTTCCTTGTTTTTAGTATATGAATAGTCTGAGGGAATTTTTTCAAAATTCTTTTTGATAATCTCTTGTAGATTATTCTCTTCAAGATAGTCTACAATTTTTTGAATATTATCGAGGTCATTCACAAATATTACACAATCATTATGATCTAATAATAAATAACCTCCAAAAACAATATTAGGAGCTATTCCTTCTTCTTTGTACCAATCACCCTCACAAAGACAATAATGAATGCCTTCCCACGCTTTATCTATCTGATAACTTTTGGGTGTACCCAAGAGATTTTCTTCAATGGTGTTGAGCATATAAGCATACATCTTGTCATCATCTTGTTCTGCAATAGCATCTACCTGCTCATCACTAAGTGCATAAAAAACGCCTAATCGTGCCATAATATATCTTTTTATTATTCGTCTCGGTTATACAAAATTGTTAAGTAAGCAGTTGCTTCCATATTATCCAAAATAGGTTTGGGATTATACATAAAAGTTTTGGTTATTTTTTTAGGATTATCCTCATTCTCTCCAAACATATTACCCCCTGTAGTGATTTCTAACTTATTGGTGCTCAGATTAAAACTTTCAATCGTTTCCTCTCCAGTACTCCTATCGAAACTATTAGTTTCTACTCCTATAAGTTCAAAATGGCTGTTTTGGAACCTGAATACATATTCTACATTGGTTATGGACCAAGAACCTGCTGAATAAAAATACTGAAATTTCAGACGTAAGGTATTGTTTTTTATGTTTATATCACCTTCCCCTAACGGATCTAATAGAGAAGAACTTTCTTTAGGAGGTTCTATAAAGCCTTTATCATTCTTAGCGGCTAATTTGTAAGTACCATTTTCCTGTTTGAATAGTACCAAAAGAGCCCTTGGATTGGTATTCAACGTATCATTATATTCTGTAATGCTTATATTATTAGGATTTTCTTGTTCTACGATAAGAGCTGTATCTGCTAAACCATCTTTGTTGAGATCTCCATCTATTTTCATTATAGCAGACCAATGTTTAGGCACAAAATCTTCCATTTTATTTCCTTGTTCTGGGAAATCAGTCGGATATTCTTCTATTACTGAGGTAGTTGATTCTTCATCTGTTGTTGAAGTAACAAGTTCATCGGTATCAATCACATTAGCATCTTTTTTCTTAGATAAGAAATCACAAGAACTTCCTAATAGGAAAAAAGATAGAATGCTAAATAGAAATAAGACTTTCCTAAAAATAATAAATTGCATACCGATCATATTTTTGCGCAAAAGTACACAATATTTGTAAGATATGGAAATAGTTGTGATTCTAAAAGAAAATTATTCTCTTAGTTCTCTCTCCATTTTTCTTACAAAGCGGTGGAGCTCTTTACTCTTATAAAAATCAAAACAATCCAAACAAATAAGATTTGCCTTAGGATCTCCCATTTCATTCTTTAATAGTCCACTGGGAAACTCAAACTGTGTATTTTGGATCACGAAATCCTTTGTCTTTTCTAAACCCTCTAACCCATAATGAAAAAATACGACTCCTCCTATATGATCTTTAGGAAATCGAAAGATGCTATCTATTCGATTGTAATTATGCTCCATACATAAGTAGAACGCATATTTTTTGAGTAGTTTTATACGATCTCTTTTTGTCAAATCTGGTAAGGTAGGCTTACAAGAAGACAACAAAACAACTATAATAAGGGATATTAATTTGATAATTCTCATAATCTACAATTTACTTCTCTGCAGTGATTATTAGTGCCATTGATTTTTCCTTATCAAAAGGGTCTTTTTTGAAATTACCATATAAGTTGATGGCTTGAAATCCTATCTGAGTAAGCCATTGGGTAAGTTCGTCAGCGAAAATAGGCTGTAACAGTTCCTCATTTTCTATGGTATCGTCCAAAATAGTCTTGAAACGAATTTTTCCTTCCTCATTGAGATAGTAAAATCGCTCAAACTTCACCTTATCATTGGTTATCAAGGGGAGATTACCGAGGTAATCGCCTTGTTGCTGGGCAAAATACTTCTCAAAATTGACCAATTGCAGGACAAGTTTACCCCCTTGAGTGAGTTGTCCATAAGCTTTTTGTAAAAAGAGCTGTACAGAGACCTTACTATCCAAATGTGGGAGCGTATTACCGATACAAACAATGTTGTCAAAGGTGGAAAGCTCATCAATAGTAAGCATATCACGCTGTTGTACAGTAATGCCTTTTTCAGCAGCTTTGGCAATCAATCGCTCACTGAGGTCGATAGCGGTAACTTCATATCCTTGTGAGCTTAGGTAAGCGGTAAGATTGCCCGTAGCGGCACCTACATCGAGGACAGTATGCCCTCGAAGCTCATCCGCAAAAAATGTTTGGTGAGCTGGAGATAGTGGAAAGATATAATCGTATTTTTCCGCAATACAGTTATAGAACTGAGACATAATAAATAATGTTTAATGATTAATGTTCAATGATTAATGCTCAATGATTAATGCTCAATGATTAATGGGATGGAGAGACTTTGTTTATAGATTTTAGCATAGCCTTCAATAGTCTCTAATTTATTAAAATTCAAACCTTTGTTTTCTTCCAACGAAGGATAAATGATAAGACAGTCTATGAGTTGGTTACTGTTTTCTAAGCCGAGTTTTTTATAAACCTTTTCTAAGCGTGCATAGGCACTCACCTGACGAATATCGTCTATCACTTTTCCTCCTTCATAAATGGGTTTGTACTTGGCATCAATGACCATTTTATATTCTGGAGTGTTGAGCAAAAAGTCTAATTCGGTATAGTCGGCTGTAAGATGATAGGTTACCGCCTCCCTACCAAACTGTTCTTGCAATTTTTCATAGACATATAGTTCAAAAAGCTTGGGCATATCTATCCAAAAAGGAGGAATGCTTACCTTTTGTTGAGTTGTTTCGGTGATATTGTACGAAAAGCGCTTGAGAATATGCTTACCTATCTCAATAGCTTGTTCATATTCCTTAAAAAATGGATTTATAGTAATATTTTTTAGGTTTTCTATATCAATTTCTTCTGAAATCAATTCAAAATAAGGGGTGCAATAAGTAATCAATTCGCTTATAGTAGCTTCATTCCCTGCAAAAAAAGTAGGGTGTGTATTCTTAAAACTGATGACAAACTGCAAAACTTTCTTCAGAAAACGATTTTCGAGATTGTCCATTCCAAACTGTTGATACCTACATACGTGGGTTGTGAGTTTGTTCTTAAAAACATTTTGTTTCAGGTGTTTGCCAATCTGTATCTTCCCTTTGATACGGCTATTAAGATTCTCTTCTACTGTGTAATACGATTTTTTGAGTCCTTTGCGGGTGATACGTTTTAGGAGCTGGAGAAACTGTACTACAAGGAAAGGTGTCAGGAAATCCTTTTGCTGCTCTATCGTAATTTGCGGTTCCTTCCAATAGATTTTTAGGAGGTCTCGGGTATGTTTTTCCTCTATATCAGCCGTATAGATCTCGAGCAACATCTTCAAAAAATCAATTTCAACTTTCTCCTCTTGGCAATTCATTTTTGGGGCTATATAGACATATTCCTCCCCTACTAACCAGTCTACCCCTATATAGTAATGTGCTTTGAGAGTAATAGCCTCCTCGCTCACCAACAACAAAAAGGGGTAAATGGTTTCTCCTCTCTCTGTTTTAAACACCCTCAATTGCTTTGTTTTGAGTACCTCAAACAGAGGTGTATCCTCCACGCTGAGGATATGTTCCTTATGCTCAGATAAATGAATTGCCATTTAAACAGTGATTAAGGAGTTTATTTTCTCTTCAATATCTTGCCCTATGAGGATACCATCTTTGACATATTCGAGCAAGATAGGTTTGATCTCATACTCCCAACGGATATCAATAGGAGTATTTTTAGTGATGAAATACGAATGTCCTAATTGTACATCTTCCTTTTTGAACTCTGGGGATAGATTAGTATTGAACAAGTCTGTCACTTTAGCAAATAGTACACTATCAAACTGGTCACCTAATTCACTTGTTAGATCTTTCGGTAGCACATTCACAAAGGCAAAGCGACGGCGGATCGCATAGTCTATATGCCCTACGGAGCGGTCGGCGGTATTCATCGTACCAATAATATAGAGATTAGGTGGTAAAATAAGGTTGTTTTCTCCCTCTATAGTGTACATACTTTGTACCGCTTCACCTCGGTACTCTAAGGCATAGATAAGTTCACCAAGTACAGCTGATAGGTTTGCACGGTTGATTTCATCGATAATAAGAACGAAGTTTTTAAGTTTACTTTTATGAAAGATATATTTCTCTAAGAATCTTTCTATAAGCAATTTGTAGTTTGAATATCTTATTTCTATTCCTAATAGATTTCTAGTATTTTTAGCTGTTA
>CALFOY010000019.1 GCA_937919265.1 uncultured Capnocytophaga sp.
GATGTGTATAAGAGACAGATTTATAATAGTCTTTTTATTCATTTATTTATTAATATTTTTGCTAATAACTAATTTTAGAATTTCGGTAGTACCTTCTCCTATGGTACAAAGTTTAGAGTCTCTGAAAAACTTTTCAACTGGATAATCTTTTGTATATCCATAACCTCCGTGTATTTGTATAGCCTCAGTAGCTGCTTTTACACATAATTCAGAAGTATACATTTTAGCCATTGCACTTAGCTGGGTTACTTTTTGTCCAGTAGAAATAAGGAAAGCAGCTTTGTGTAATAATAATTCAGCCGCTTCTATTTCAGTTGCTATTTCCGCAAGTTTAAAACCAATTGCTTGAAAATCAATTATAGATTTCCCAAATTGAGTTCTTTCTTTTGCATACTTAATAGAGGCTTCATAAGCTCCTTTAGCTATACCTAATGATAAAGCTCCAATAGAAACTCTTCCTCCATCTAAAATTTTCATAGCTTGTATAAATCCTTCCCCGACTTCTCCTAATCTATTTTCATCTGAAATACAACAATTTTGGAAAATAAGCTCAGCTGTTTCGCTGGCTCTCATTCCTAATTTGTCCATTTTTTTTCCGGAAGTAAAACCTTTTGTGCCTTTTTCAATAGCAAAAGCAGTCATACCATGTTTATCTCCTTTTTCTCCAGTACGAGCTATAATAACAACTATATCAGCACTAATAGCGTGTGTTATGAAGTTTTTAGTACCATTAATTATCCAGTTATTACTATCTTTAACCGCAGTAGTGCTCATTCCACCAGCATCTGAACCTGTATTATGTTCCGTAATTCCCCAAGCTCCAATCCATTTCCCAGATGCTAATTTTGGTAACCATTTATTTTTTTGTTCTTCATTCGCAAAAGATAGTATATGGTTAGTACATAAAGAGTTATGAGCAGCTACAGAAAGCCCAATAGAAGGGTCTATTTTCGAAATTTCTTCAATAATAGCAATATATTCGTGATAGTTAAGCCCAGAGCCTCCGTATTGTTCAGGAACAAGGACGCCCATAAAACCTAATTCTCCAGCTTTACGAAATACTTCAATAGGGAAAATTTGTTTTTCATCCCAAATAGATATATTAGGCTCAATGTGTTGTTTTGCAAAGTCTTTAGCAGCTTGAGCTACCATTTTCAATTCTTCGGAATAATCAAAATTCATTATTTTTTACTTTTCAAATTCAGCGGACAAATATAGTTTAATTTTTTCAACTTTGTTAGCATCAAAGTTATTTATTTTTAACAATTCATCAATATTTTTAATTGTTTGTACTTCAGTTCGATATAAAATAATTTCATCAATATCTTTGTAAGATAAATAAGGAATTTTGGATAAATCTTTCCTTGAAGCACTATTAATATCAATTTTTGAAATTTTTGGCAGAGATAAAATGTCAAATTGTTCCCAAATTCGAGTAATAACTTCATTATCAAGACCATATACTTCATTAAGTTGATTTTTTAAAGAAAAACCTTGTATACGTTCTCTATACTTAATAATACGTTCAGATAGTTTTTCTCCAATGCCATATACAGCTATAAGTTCTTGATTAGTAGCTGTATTTATATCTTTTTTTGTAGTAATAATTTTATTTATGGAGGGTTTTATTTCATTTTTTAATGAATTATTTTTTTTATTAACCCATTCTGGAAACTTGAAAAAAGGAGCGATTTTTTCTAATAAAGAATCTGAAATTAGAGTGATTTTTTGAAATTCTTGGACTGAATTTATGAATTTATTTTCTTTCCGAAAATCTGATAATCGCTCATATTCTTTATGAGAAAGCCCTAACATATATGCTTTGTAATCAGTAATATAATTAGGGTTAAAAGGATATATTTTCTCTTCTTTAATATTAGAAAGGACTTTTAAACTATCAATTTTTTCCTGAAATGAAGCTATTTCTTTTGAAGAAAAGTCAGGTTCATTAGAAGAAAAATCAATATAAAAGTATGTTATTTGCAAAATAAAAATCAATACCAATAACCCAAAAATCCCCTGTTTTTGAGTTTTTTTCCATTTAGAAAAGTATTTGATTTTATATTTCATTTTTATAATTTTCTTCTAAAATACAAAAAACGCTATACTAACGGCTTTTATATTTTAGTATAATTTAACTTTTTTCTATACAAATAATACCCTAAAACCTACTAATTGAATTATTTTTCTTTTTTCACAAGGGGTTTGTGTTAAATGATTTTTCAATGTAATTAGCTATAGATAAAGCCTTTATATAATTTAATAAACAATTTTAGTTTATATAAAAAAAGTCATTCACTAATGAATGACTTTGTGGGAAGAACAGGATTCGAACCTGTGAAGGTAAAACCAGCAGATTTACAGTCTGCCCTCG
>CALFOY010000020.1 GCA_937919265.1 uncultured Capnocytophaga sp.
CAATATTATATTTAACTGATTTACAATAAAATACAAAAGATGTTTTTTTTCATTTTTTTAATAAAAAGATATCTGAAACAGCATTACAGGCCACTATTCCAGCTGTTTCTGTACGCAATCTATGTTCACCAAAAGAAACGGGAACAAAGCCCATATCTAGAGTTTTTTGTATTTCTTTCTCTGAAAAATCTCCTTCTGGACCTATCAATATTAATATTTCATTAACATTATTTTTATAAAGTTCTTTCTGTAATATTCGTTTATCTTCCTTCTGACAATGTGCTATAAATTTAATTCCTTTTATATCTTTTTTTACAAAATTAACAAAACTAATAGCGTCATTTAAAATAGGCTTATGCACCTGTAAAGATTGTTTCATTGCAGAAAGAATAATCCGTTCGAATCGTTCTTTATTGATAGTTTTTCGTTCTGAATGTTCTGTTATTAAAGGAGTTATCTCACTAATCCCTATTTCTGTTGCTTTTTCTAAAAACCACTCGAATCTATCATTCATTTTAGTTGGCGCAATAGCTATGTGCAAATAATAAGGCTGTAAAGGATAGTTTTTACAAGAAATTATTTGAGCTATACAATTTTTAACATTATCTGAAAAAATTGTAGCTTCAAAAAGGCTTCCTTTTCCATTAGTTATATATAACGTATCCCCTATTTTCTTTCGTAAAGATTTGATTATATGATTACTTTCCTCTTTATCGAAAAAAATTTCAGTGGAATTTTCATTTAATAATCCATTATAAAATAGTTGCATTTTACTGTTTTTAGACAAAATAAAACTCATTGATTTTAGAGTAAAACCAATGAGTTTCATTGTTAATTATTTTATTTTTTTAACCAATTATTAGCAAAAGTACATTTTCGATATTCTCCTTTTACAGATATAAAAGTTTTCTTGATAGCATCATTTATCCACTTACGAATAACTTCTAACTGTTTATCTTTCAATGCTAATTCTCGTATTTTTGTATAATCTTTAATAAAGTCAGCAGTATGTTCTGGTATTCTATTAGTTATTCGATAAATTTTATACATCTTTCTACCTGTTCTATCTTCATCCATAAAGGGAGTAGAAACTTCATCTTCTTGAAGATTAGCTACTTGCGAATATAAAAGTGGCTCCATACGTGTCAATTCAAATTTTGTTGAATATGTTTCTGGATTTATGAGCTGACCACCATCTTCTTTGGTCTCTTTTTCATCTGAAAAATTCTTAGCAGCTTCAGCAAAAGAAAATTCTTTATCTACTATTTTTTGACGAATATCATTAATTTTCTTTTTAGCTTCCTCAAGTGCTTCTGAAGGTATTTGAGGAACCATAAGTATATGACGTACAGACACTTCCTTTCCTCTTATCTTTACTACTTGCAAAATATGCCATCCAAAATCTGTTTTGAAAGGTTCTGATATTTCTCCTTCTTGTAGACTGAAAGCCATATCTTTAAATTCTTTAGCAAAGCTTGATTTTCTACTGAAAGTAAGCTCTTTACCTCCTGTTGCACGGTCAGCAGAGTACAAAATAGCTTTTGTAGCAAAACTTGCTCCATTTTCTTCTACATCTTTTTTAATATCTTTAAGTTGAGCTATTACTTTATCTATCTCTGATTGAGGTGCTTTTGGTTCTATCACTATTTGAGCAATTTCAAGCTCTGTACCAATAGAAGGCAACTCATCTTTAGGTATTTTATTAAAAAATTGGCGAGTTTCTTCTGGCGTAACTTCAAGTCCTTCAACTACTTTGGCTTTCATTCGGGCACTTAGTTGATTTTGTTTTAATATCTCATAAAACTCATCTCGGAAAGATTGTTCATCATCTTTTCTATAAAGTTCTATAACTTTCTTAATATCACCTATTTGCTCTACTAAATAGTCAATTTTTCTATTCACTTCATCTCGAAGCTCTTCCTCTGAAACAGAAATACTATCTTGAATAGCTTGACTTACATAAAGTTTATCTTCCATTAACTTACCTAGCAACTGGCAACGTGTAATATCCTTTATATCAGCTCCTTGTGATTTTAATTCAATAAAAGACCTGTCAATATCTGTTTCTAAAATAAGATAATCTCCTACAACTGCCGCTACCCCATCTACTTTTTTCTTTTCAGATTGAGCAAAAAGGGAAAAATTAATAGTAAATAGTAAAAAACTAAAAAAAATGTTTATTTTACTCATATATTTCAAATTGTTTTTTCTTAATTGCATTATTAATAATATCTTTTTCTAAGTTATTTATATAATTATTTCTACGTCTATTTAATATAATTTGTTTTAATGTAGGTGCTACATATTCTATTGGAGCAAATTCATTAACTTCCAACATATCAACAACTTTAAACAAATAAATCCCGGTGGAATCTTTCTGTTCTATAACTTGATTAATTATTTTTTTATCCAATTTACCTCTTAGAAAAGGTAATTTTTCATACACATCGGCAGTTTTCACCCAAATAGTATCATTAAAAAAAGCAGATATAAAATGTGTTGAATTCTTTTCTAATTCTTTTTTGTCTTCCTGTGAAAATCTCTTAAAATTTTCAATTGTTTTTTTATTTTTAACTCCATTTTCACTAAGTTGAATATAACGAAATTTTAACAAACTTTCGTTTAATTTAAAAATATCTTTATTTTCATCATAAAATAATTCCTTCTCAACCTTTTGAATTGAAGTATCAATTTGTTTAGCTACCAACATTTCCAAATAAGATTGTGTATACAAATCCAATTGATATTGTGCTACTAACTCCTCGAATTCAGCTTTTTTGTCATCTGGCAAATTTTCTTCTGCACGTTGCATTAACAACTTTTTTAAAGCCCAATTATTAACAAAAGTTGTTGCAATGTTTAAACTATCTTCCAAAGAATAATTTTGAGGTAATATTCGTTCAATGTCTGCTCTATACAAATAATCATCATCAATCCTTGCTATTGCATCTGTCTTTTTTTCTTTATTTTTAAAATAACTACAAGAAAATAAACCAACACCAAATATAGAAAAAGCTAAGATTTTTATAATTGTTTTTATCATATTATTTCTTAACTAAAAAACATTGCAATTTACTTCTTTTTTAGAAAACAAACTAATAAATTAATTTTTATTTAACTTTTTAACTTATTCTTGATGTTTTTTCGTTTCTTGAAAATATTTTTCATTTAGCTCTAAAATATTATTTTTCACCCATACATTTAAACTTGTAACAGGCTGATATAAAACAGATTCTGTGACAACTTTTTCTGGCAAAATATGTAAAGCTCCTTTGCTCAAATACAACAAACTTGTTCCTGTTATAACAGACCATTTTAATAAACCAAAAACAGCTCCTACTCCCCTATTTAGTAAGCCTAATTCTACTTTTTCTAGAATTTTTGTAGTCAATTTTGCAGTTATTCCAACTAATATTATAATGATAAAAAAAGTAAGAATAAAAGCTAATATTTGGATTGTTTTTTCACTAAAATGAAGTGTTTCCTTGAGAAAATCAAATATATAAAAGGAAAAATAAATAGCTCCATAAATTCCTAAAACAACAGATACTAATGAAGCTAATTCCCAAATAAAACCCTTCAAAAAACCTCTAACAAGCCCAAAGCCTAAGATGACGCTTAGTATAATATCTAAATTATTCATAATTTAACTAAAAAAAGAGATGACTTTCTTGCCATCTCTTAATTTTTTATTAATATTCTTCTTCATTCCAAAGATAATCTTCTTCTGAAGGATAGTCTGGCCAAATTTCTTCAATAGATTCATAAATCTCTCCCTCATCTTCCAATGCTTCAAGATTCTCAACAACTTCCATTGGAGCTCCTGTTCGAAGTGCATAATCAATTATTTCCTCTTTTGTGGCAGGCCAAGGCGCATCACTCAAATAGGATGCCAATTCTAATGTCCAATACATAATTTTAAAATTTATTTTGCTAAATTATTTCTTAATAAAATTAATATTTTATTTAATATTATTTTCTTGTAACCAACGGATATATTGTTCTCTATTCCTTAAATGTTGCTGATAAGTTTTTGCAAAAATATGATATCCAGGTCTCTCATTATCAGCTACAAAGAAATAAAACTGATGCTTTTCAGGATTTAATACAGCCTCAATCGATGATATATCTGGCATTGTAATAGGTCCTGGTGGCAATCCCAAATATTTATAAGTATTATAAGGAGAATCTACTTCTATATGTTTGTATAAAACTCGCTTAATAATGGTATCATATCTATCTATTTGTTCTTTAACTCCATAAATAGCTGTAGGGTCAGCTTGTAATAACTGATTGTCTTTCAATCTATTAAGATACACTCCTGCTACTCTTGGTCTTTCATCTATTTTTGTAGTTTCTTTCTGTACAATTGAAGCTAAAACCATAACTTGTTGAGGAGTTAAGTTTTGTTCCTTAGCCTTTTCTCTTCGTTTTTCATTCCAAAACTTATGGTATTCTTTAGCCATTTTTCTAGAAAATTGCTCAGGAGAAATATTCCAATAAACTTCATAAGTATTTGGTATAAAAAGACTTATAACATTTTTTATATCTATTTCATTATCGTTTAAAAACTTTTCATTTGTAAAAGCTTTTAATAAAGATATACTATCTGCTTCTATTTGAGTAGCTATTCTTCCTGCTAAGTTTTCTATTCTTTCTTGGTTATTGAAAGATATTTTAACAGGTTCATTTTTAGAACGTAATACATTAATTATCTCGAAGTTAGACATTCCTTTCTTTAAAATATAACGTCCTGATTTTACATTATATATATATTTTTTCTGCTTTGCTACTTCTAAAAAAGACTCATCATTTTTAAGAAAAGGACGTAATTGTTTATAAACATCATCAAAAGAACTTCCTGTACGTATATAAATTTCCTCAATGGGTTTAGAAAAATCTGTATTAGGTTTAAACATTATTTTATAAAAATGATAACCAAAAAAAGCTAAAAATAAAGCTCCAATAACAAAAAATAAGGCTAAAATTTTCTTTATGTTCATATTATTTTACTGAAAAACAAGTTTTTAGTTATTATACTAATTTTTAGAGGGCAAATATACTATTTTTTTCATTATCTGAATATATTTTTATTATTTTATTTAGCTTTTATTTTTTTTAAAATCAAATACGTCCAAACTAAAACAGGAATAAAAAATATAAAACTAAAAAAAGCTAATAAATTATAATAATTTTCTACTAAAATCCATTTTCTCCACTCAGATACTCCTTTATAAGTAATTAATAATTCTGTTGAAAAAAAAGCAGTCATATATAAAGAAATTGTCCAATTAGGATAGTCTATTAACATTTGTTTAGATAAAAAATATAATACACCAAAGGTTACAACTCCTAAAAAAGTAAAATGCAAATAACTAATTATCAAACTTTTATTATTAAAAAATAATTGTACAACTTGTGGAAATGAAGTTAAAAATAGTAAAATAGTTTTAATAATTAAAAAGATTATAAAAATACTTAACAAGTAATTTTTTTTATTACTTTTAAAATATAAGTAACTAATTTTCAATATACTAATAAGTAATAAAACAGCGCTTATCCCTCCTATTATATATAAAAAAGTTTTTTGAAATAATCCTGTCCAAGAGAGACATACCGTTCCTAATGTACCTATAAGGTATAGATAAAAATATTTATTAATTTTCGATTGTAAAGGTAATTGTTGTTCTATTTCTTTTAATAAAAGCCCCATTAACACAGTAATAAACCAGCCATTATACTGAAAATGTAGAAAAAAATAAATAGCACTATTATACCATTCACTAAATCTATCTAGTTTTAATTTAACTAAAATAACAGGCATTGCCCAAATACCTATACTAGAAATAATTAAAAACCAAATAGCCCAACGTATAAAATGTAGTGAAATATTTGTTTTATATTTTACATTTTTTAAGAAAAAATAAGAAAAAACATATGAAGAAAAAACAAAAAGAGAAGAAAAAATAATGGAAAATAAACCATATCCTTGCAAGGGAAAAGTAAAAAGCATCCCCCATATAGATATCTGTGTGAAAATGAATATTTTATGGTATATTTTTTTATATTTTTCTTCTATAAAAAAATAGGATATCAATGAAGTTAATATTGTATAAACCCAACCTAAAAGAGCCATATGTGAGTGAGTATGAACAATATAGCGATACTCAAAATTGAAATCAAATATATAAGCAAAGCGTAATATTACTCCAAGAAAAATAGTTATCAAAAAATAAATAAATGACCAATGTATATATTTCGTTGTATTCATAAAAAGAAAAGCCAATCATATAAAATATTGAATTGGCTTATATTTCATTAAATTTTAAAATAAATTATATAAATAAAACAGCACCTACTGTTACATAACTTGTTTCATCTATCAAGATAGCTCCCCCATTTGTACGAAGAGATTGGTAACTATCATAAGCAAGCGGAGAAGCTGTTTTTATTTGAACTTTGACTACCTCATTAAGTCCTGCTTGTTGTATATTACTTTGTTTTTCAAGAGTATTTACATCAAGACGATAGTCTATTGCTTTTATCATAGCAGGAACAAGTTTGCTATTATGTTGTAAAAGATAACGATTACGAATAGCCATTGGCTTTTCATCCATCCAGCAAACCAAAGCTTCTATTTCTTGACTGACTTTCAATGAATTATCTTCACCTACAAGAATATCCCCTCTACTTATATCTACATCTTCTTCTATATGAAGGACTATACTTTGTGGAGCAAATGCTTTTTCTTCTTCTTGGTTATTAACTTCTATTTTAGAAACAGTAACAGATATTCCTGATGGATATACTTTTAAAATGTCTCCTTTGGTAAAAACACCACTTTCAATTTGTCCTGCATAACCTCGATAATCGTGTAAATCTTCTGATTGAGGACGGAGTACCAATTGTACAGGAAACCTTTTATAATTATCTTTACTATCATTCTGTATCTCTATAGTTTCCAGCAAATTAAGTAAAGTACCACCTTTATACCAAGTTATTTTTTCAGAACTATCCACTATATTATCTCCATTCAACGCTGATATAGGAATAAAAATAAGATTTTTAATACCTAATGTTTCTGCAACTTTTTGATAATCAGCTACTATTTCCTCATATCTTTCTTGGCTATATCCTACCAAATCCATTTTATTGATAGCAACAACCACATAAGGAATGTTGAGTAATGATGCAATTATAGAATGTCTCTTAGTTTGTTCTATTACTCCATTACGAGCATCAATAAGAATAATTATTAAATCTGAATTAGATGCACCAGTTATCATATTTCTGGTGTATTGAATATGTCCAGGAGCATCTGCTATTATGAATTTTCTTTTAGGGGTAGAGAAATATTTATATGCTACATCAATTGTTATTCCCTGTTCTCGTTCAGCACGAAGACCATCAGTAAGCAAAGCCAAATCTACGCTACCATCTTCTCTATTTTTAGAACTTTTCTCTAAGGCTTCCATTTGGTCTATAAGAATATTTTTGCTATCATATAAAAGCCTTCCTATGAGGGTACTTTTGCCATCATCAACACTTCCTGCCGTTAAAAATCTTAGTATATCCATTTTTTCTGAATTTCTGTGCAAAGATACACTTTTTTTATTACAAAAAATAAAATAAATAAAAAAGCTATCCTAAAAAGATAGCTTTATATTAAATAATTAACTATTTAACCATTCTTGCAATGCTTTTTGCAATTCTTCCTGATTACTAACGGTATCCATCCCGAATGTATTGATAAGAAATATTAAATACCCTAAATACATAATATTCAATGCTATACCTATAAAAGACATTACATAACCAGCTTGTAAATTACCATATCCTAAATATGATTCAGGAGATTGTCTATAAATATCTTTTGCTTTTTTTGTTAAAATAATGGCTATAATAGCACAAATAAGCCCCACTATACCATAACAACAACAAGTTACAATAGAAATAATTCCTAAAACTAATACAGCTGTACTATTTGGCAAAACTTGTTTTTCCATAAAAATAATTATTTATTTAAAAAAAATTGTTTATAAAAATAGGATATCACAATAACAATACCCGTTAAAATACTAAAAATTATTAAAATTTTACTATAAGACCGTTTTTTATCAATAAAATTTAAAAAAATTATTATTAATAAAAAAATAATTGGATAAATAGCAGGATACATATAAAAAGCTTCCACAAATTTACCTTCCAAAATTAATTTAATAGCCCTTTGAATGCCACATCCCATACATTCTACCCCAAAAAGTTGCTTATTTGAACAAGGCAACATATACTTTTCCATTATTTTTTGTGCAAATTTAATATTTTTTTAATAAAAATACAAATCATTTTTTTCTTTATTTTGTTTTTATTTTATAAAAATATTTGTATCTTTGCCCCGAAATTGAAAGGAGGTGTATAGACTATGTTAATTATTCCAGTAAAAGAAGGCGAAAATATAGATAGAGCATTAAAACGCTATAAGAGAAAATTTGATAAAATTGGCATCGTTCGTGAATTACGTGATAGACAACAATTTACAAAACGCTCAGTAGCTAGAAGAGATGTTATACAAAAAGCTCAATTTATTCAAAGATTAAGAGATCAAGAAGAAATTTAATCTTAATAAAAAATCCCTAATTTATAGGGATTTTTTTATTTCTCTAC
>CALFOY010000021.1 GCA_937919265.1 uncultured Capnocytophaga sp.
TATTAAAGTTTTGGGTGTTAAAAGGGTCTTGTACATAGTTATCGGGTTGTAAGAAGCGGTGTAGCGCTGGGTCGTACAACCGAGCATTCATATTGATAAGTCCTACCGTTTGCAGGTGTTCGTGCCCTGTAAAACCTCGGTCTAATAGGGTGAGTTTGTCTAAGGTGTTACCTGCACCGTCTACTATTTTTATGGGTTGTCCCCAAGGGTCAAAATAGCGTCTTTCAGCTATATTGCCATTCTCATCGGTGAGCATTACAATACTTCTGAGATAGTCGCGGTGTAAGTAATAGAGTTTTGATGTTTCACCGTTTGAGATGAGTATCGCTTTTACCTTCCATATTTAGGGTACATTTTCATTCGTGACATTGCAGGAGTAGGAGGATAGGGGACACGAAACTTCAAAAGTTTACAATCTTCATAACTTAAGTCATAACGCTTTAGTATTTTATAATCTCTCCGTACCTCTTCCCAGCTATATTTATTTAAGGTATCAGTACTAAAAATAAAAATTGATAAAGTATCTTTAGGAAAAGATTTAAAATCATCTTGCCAATCTCCTGTTCCAAATCTACCAGTTTTTAATTTTTCTAATGTATTAGGTTTGTATTTCATAGTTATTAAGGTATCAGGATATAGAAAATCAAATCCTAATTTTGCAGGATAAACACTTATAGTATAAGTGCTATTGTTTTCTATATATAAAACATCTTCCCCTTTATCCATATATAATTCACATCCTGAGAAGAATATTGATATAAGTGTTAAATATAATCTTTTCATAAGCTCATTTTTTTTCGTTTTCTCGGATATGTATATTTTGGAGGTTCATATAAACTCCAATTTACTCTATTTCCATAATGTTTATTGAAATATTTATTAGCATTTTTATTAGCATTCATTTCATACCATCTATAGTTATGCTTATAAATTCCATCTTCTTTTTCATCACTCATTGCACTAAAAAAACTTGGTATTGCTATATTAAGCATATATGTCAATCCAAATGTTTGGCTATCAATATAGTGCCCATATTCGTGCATAAAAAGAGGGTGAGTTAATACATATTCGGTAAAATCACCCTCTATTTTACCATTAATGTTTATATTTATAAAGTTTCCTATAGAAACACCATCTTCTTTTTTACTTTTTTCATTAATAGAAAAAGTAGCTCCACCAAGATATTCTACTCTATCTACTTGTCCAAAAATATTTCTAAGTTGAGAAAAATCATTGCCTAAAACAGTCTGTGGATGTTCCCAAGTATATCTACTAATTCCCTGCCAAAGTCCTCCCATAAAGGTTCTGTTTTCATCTATATAAAAACTTCCTAAAGTTATTTTAGAAGAATTATTAAATATCGTCCAATCATTATAGAAAATTCCCCCAAGCGTTCCTACCACAACACCTAACTGATTAAACGAAGTTATAGATGTTATTACACTAGGTCCTGCTACAGCTCCTGCTAAAAATCCTTGAAAGAAAGCTCCTACACCATCCCAAAAGTTATTTATACTACCTCTATTAGCTCGCGCAATTAAGTTACCTAATCCAAAGATAAGCTCTATAAACTCTCCATTCTCATCTACATACACCAGCGGATTATTCAAGCAATAGCCATATCTATTAAAGTTTTGGGTGTTAAAAGGGTCTTGTACGTAGTTATCGGGTTGTAAGAAACGGTGTAGTGCTGGGTCGTATAAGCGAGCATTCATATTGATAAGTCCTACACTCAATAAATGTTCGTGCCCTGTATAGCCTCGGTCTAACAATATACCTTCCGCAGGGATAGTAGTTTTCCCTTCAGCATTCCAATAACTTGTGATATTACCCCAAGCATCAAAGTGCCGTCTCTCTACTGCATTACCTGCATTATCTTTAGGCTGGATAACATTTCCTTGAGCATCTTTCATAGTATAAGTGAGCACATAGCTTCCCTTTTTAGGATAAGTTACATTACCCCTATAGAAAGAATCTGAATAACGAAGCTCAGAGGTAGAGAGAACTGCTGTATTTCCTTTCTCTGTTATCTTGACCTCTATTGTGAAATCAGTAACTGATGGAAAACTATTTTTATTCTCCATTTTCCATACTCCTAAAGCAAGCTGATTGTCTCCTGCTATAGGTTTTTCAGGAGCTACAATAGCATACAAATGCATCTGTCCATCTGGATTTGTATTAGAAGTTACTTTGAACCTTCCCACCTTTCCTAGAGCAGTATTGGTCTGTGCTTTCACCACAAAGTCTAACCGATCTATTGTCTTACTAACACCTGCTATTTTATAAGTAAGCTTAGTATACCAGCTTCCTGTAGCTCCTGTTGTCATTTGGAATAGAGCTTGGGATTTCCATTGGTCTCCTACTTTGGCTAGTGTGGTGTGAGGGCAGGAATGCCTATGATTTACTTCTTTGGTATATCCGCCATTGTTATCACTTTTGTACATTTCCATCTCTGGGAAGAAAGTAGCCTCTTCTATAGCTACTGGCTCTCCTGAGGATTTCACAGCGGTAAGTACCACCTCATTATACCCCATTACAAAAGATCCTGAAGCATTCTGTAAGCGGATGGTATATTCATCTACTTTTACTTCTGCTACTGTTTTTAAGAAAGATTCTGCAGGAGTATTATCCTCCTTAGAACAAGAAACTAACGCCACTGTACTTAACAGTGCCACGGAAAAATAACTAAATGTTCTCATTTTTATTGTTTTATATAAATTAAGGGTTATTATGGGTGCAAATATAGGAATTTATGTAATACAAAAATATTTTAATAAGTATTGGATTATATGGATATTTATCGTATATTTGCGGGTTAATTCAGGAATATATCATTATATCGCATATGACTTCACAAGAAATAAGACAACTATTCTTAAAGTTTTTTGAGGAGAAAGGACATACTATTGTTCCTTCTGCTCCTATGGTTATTAAAAACGACCCCACCC
>CALFOY010000022.1 GCA_937919265.1 uncultured Capnocytophaga sp.
CTATCCTCTTCGTCGGCAGCGTCAGATGTGTATAAGAGACAGAGTTAGTATAAATGATATAGTTGCTATAAGAGATACAGCATATAAGATATTCACCGCTTTTTTTATATCTTCATAGTCAAATTCTTTTAATTTGTCTCCTATTTTTGGTTTTTCATAATCTTCACCAAAATAACTGATTTTCCCACCAAATTGTATTCCTAATGCTCCTGCATAAGCAGATTCACTTTGTCCAGAGTTTGGACTTGAATGTTTATTTCTATCTCTAAAAAATACTTTTAAAGAATTCTTAAAATCATATCCTAGTATCAAACTTGATAAAGGTACAAATATTAGACCTGTAAGTCTTGCTGGAATAAAGTTTGCAACATCATCAACTCTTGCAGAAACCTTTCCAAAATCTATATATTTTTCATTCTTATAGCCAACCATAGAATCCAAAGTATTTATTGCCTTATATGTCATAGCAAAAGGCAAAGCAAGAGAAACTACTTCTCCAAATATTTCTGTATAAAAGAAACCTCCAATAAAAGCAAAAAATGCTGGAGAGATAAAACCATCTACCGTATTTTCAGCTATTGTTTCAACTACACTCATAATAATTTTTTCAAGTGATAGAGTATTTGTATCTCTACTCACAAGATATGAAAGTTCTTTTTTAGCCTTTTCAATATCCCCTGATTTTAATATATTGTAAACTTTTTTTCCTTCATCTGCTAAACTTTTAGTTGCAAATGTTGTATAGAGAAAAAATATTTCTATAACATAACCTGCTCTTGCTAGAAGTAAAGAGACTATAAAAGTTACACTTAAAGTTAAAATATTTAAAATAGCTCCTGAAAATATTTTATTTTTAGCTTATTAAGAATTATTTTTTGTAATTTTGCCTCTTTAATTTAATCAAAAATGGATTCTTTACAAAAAATACTAGCACAACCTATACAAAATGCTGTAAATGAGCTATTTGGTGTAAATATAGAAAACATTGAACTTCAACAAACAAGAAAAGAGTTTGAAGGAGATATTACAATGGTTATTTTTTCTTTATTAAAAGTTATAAAAGGAAATCCGCAAGAAATTGGAGAAAAAATAGGCGAATATCTACAAAAAAATGTAGATTTTATAGAAAAATATAATGTTGTAAAAGGTTTCTTGAACTTAGTTATTGACAATCAATATTTTTCAGAAGCATTAAATGATATTTTGAAAGATAAACAATATGGTTTTTGTCCTATTTCAGACAATTCTCCTACTTTTTTGATAGAATATTCATCCCCAAATACAAACAAACCCCTTCATTTAGGCCATATCCGAAATAATTTACTAGGTTTTTCTGTAGCTAACATTCTACAAGCAGCAGGAAATAAAATACATCGTACTCAAATAATCAATGATAGAGGAATACATATTTGTAAATCTATGATTGCTTGGAAAAAATTTGGAAATGGTGAAACTCCTGAAAATACAGGTTTGAAAGGTGATAAACTTGTAGGAAATTATTATGTTCTGTTCGATAAAATATATAAAGAACAAATTTCAGAACAAATTTCACAAGGAAAAAGCAAAGAAGAAGCTGAAAAACAAGCTCCTATCTTCCTCGAAGCCCAAGAAATGTTAAGAAAATGGGAACAAAACGACCCTGAAACTATTGAGCTTTGGAAAAAAATGAATCAATGGGTTTATGATGGGTTTGAAGTTACCTATAAAAACCTTGGCGTTACTTTTGATTCTTATTATTACGAAAGTAAAACCTATCTTTTAGGAAAAGATATCATTGAAAAAGGACTAAAAGAAAATGTTTTTTTCAAAAAAGATGATGGCTCTGTATGGATTGATTTGACAAAAGAAGGTTTAGATGAAAAATTGGTTCTCCGTTCAGACGGAACTTCTGTATATATCACCCAAGACCTTGGCACTGCTACTGAGCGAGTTAAAGATATTCCTAACTTAACAGGAGTTGTTTATACTGTTGGAAATGAGCAGGATTACCACTTCAAAGTACTATTCCTTATTCTTCAAAAATTAGGCTATGAATGGGCTAAAAATCTATATCATTTAAGCTATGGAATGGTAGAGCTTCCTGAAGGAAAAATGAAAAGTCGTGAAGGAACTGTTATTGATGCTGATGATTTAATGCAAGAAATGACATTGGTTGCCGAAGAGATTTCACAAGAATTAGGAAAATTAGAAGGATATTCTGAAGCTCAAAAACAAGAACTTTATAAAATAATAGGACTTGGAGCGCTCAAATATTTCATTTTAAAAATAGACCCTAAAAAGAAAATAGCTTTCAATCCGAAAGAAACTATTGATTTCCAAGGAAATACGGGACCATTTATTCAATATACATACGCAAGAATCCAGTCTATATTACGAAAAGCAAACCTCAATGAAACCTTTTCTAATAAAGTAACTCTGCATTCAAAAGAAAAAGAATTGATAAAAATACTACTTTTATTCCCTGAAATAATTCAAAATGCAGCAAAAACATATAGTCCTGCTGTAATTGCAAATTATATCTATGATTTAGTTAAAGAATTTAACTCTTTTTATCAAAATGTTTCTATTTTAGGTGAAGAAAATACCGAATTAAGAGCACTTAGAGTTCATTTAGCCGAAAAAGTTGGACAAGTTATAGCTTCTGGACTCAATTTATTAGGTATTGAAGCTCCTGAAAGACTGTCTCTTATACACATCTCCGAGCCCACGAGACCGTACTAGATCTCGT